>JANMJN010000448.1:0-8835 GCA_031371355.1 Saprospiraceae bacterium | reverse complement strand
GCTATTCGTCTGCCTAAAAATTTTTTAAAAAATGAACCTGGTTGAAAGGAAATTCGACAAATCATCTTTAATAATGTCGTTGAACAGAGCCTTATTAGCTTCAATATCTTTCGTTGCTACAACCGACCGAATCGAAAACGAGCGTAGGGCATCGAGTATCGAAAGTGTACCTTGTGCCGAATCTTTGCGACCCGTAAACGGGAAAGTATCAGGACCTCGTTGACATTGCGCATTGACATTGACGCGGGTAACTTGATTCACAAGCGGGTCAATGAGTTGTGCAATTTGCTTTGGGTCTGTGCCAAAAATCGAACATTGTTGACCATGGTCGCTATCGATTAAGTATTGAATCGGCTGCTCCAAATCGTCAAAAACGGCAACTGGCACGACGGGTCCAAATTGTTCCTCCGTATAAAGCGTCATGCCTGCCGAAACAGGGTAAACAACCGTTGGAAAAACAAAAGAGTGGCTGCCAGTGCCCCCCTCAGTATTGACAATTTTTGCGCCTTTTGAAACGGCATCTTGAACCACTTCATCGAGGTAAGCCGGTTTTTCAGGCTCGGCAACAGGCGTGACATTGACCCCTTTTTCCCACGGCATACCGACTTTAAGGTTTTGGATAGCTACATTCAATTTTTTTATAAAGCTATCTGCAATGCTTTTGTGCACAAAAACGATTTTTATTGCCGTACAGCGTTGCCCATTGAAAGACAAAGAACCCAAAACGACTTCTTTAACCGTCATATCCAAATCAGCATTTTCCAAAATAATCGCTGCATTCTTAGCATCAAGACCCAAAACAGAGCGCAAACGATTGACTTTTGGATGAGATTTCTGCAATCTATCTGCCATTTTTGATGATCCAATCAATGTCAAAACGTCCACTTTACCCGATGTCATTATCGGTGGCACAACAACTGAACCCCGACCGTACAAGAAGTTGATAGCACCCGCAGGGAAACATTTTTGGTAAGCATCCTGAAAAATATTATGCAACATAATACCTTGACGCGGCGGTTTGAATAAGACAACATTACCCATAATGAGCGCAGGAATGAGCATCGTATAAGTCTCATTCAATGGATAATTGAAGGGTCCCATACACAGCACAATGCCAAGCGGCGAACGACGAATTTGCCCAATAATGCCTTGTTCGATGCGAAAACCGCTACTATCTCGGTCTAATTTTTTCAATTCGTCAATCGTCGCGTATATGTACTCAACGGTACGGTCAAATTCTTTTTCAGAATCCGCAAGGCTTTTGCCAATTTCCCACATCAAACATTTGACGACATGGCTGCGGTAACCAATCATCATTTTGGTGAATTTTTCGACACAATGAATGCGTTCTTCAACAGACATTGTTGGCCACTCACCTCGTCCATTATTGTAAGCTTTGACAGCGGAATCGAGGGCTTCAGCTGCCTCTTTTTTGCCAATAAGGGGATACGAGCCAAGCAGTTGTGGCTCAAAATCACCATCCGCTCCACGCGTGACAATGGGTGAATAAACCTCTTGAACAGGTCCATTCCAGTCAATAATTTTACCATCAAGCAAATACGAGCGTTGATGAATTGGGTCGCCAAAAGCATACTCGACAGGAATATCTTTTGCAGACGGAAAAAGGCTTCTTAGTTTCGTTGATTCTAACATAATTAATTGATTTATATTTAATGGATAATGGATAGTTGATAATGGATAATTTGTGCGAGCTATAAAATTATCCATTATCAACTATCCATTATCCATTATTGCGTTTTCTTTTTAACAAAACCTGTTAATTTAAACTCGGTTCTAACAGGGTAGGTATTGGCTATAATTGTAACAGGTTTGTCCATTTTGCCTTCTTTGCCCTCCGAATGAAATTGTACTTTTATTTCGTCTGTTGCATTGGGCTGTATCGGATTTCTATTCCAATCGGGTACGGTACAACCACATGTCGTTTGCACATCTGTGATAATGAGTGGCGTTTTTCCTGTATTTTTGAACTTAAAACTATGTTTCACAACAGCCCCCTCAGTAATATTACCAAAATCGTATAGGGATTCCTCTAACTGAATTTTAGGTACATTCACAGTGTCCGTAGGTTTATCAGCACTAACAGGCAAGCGCACAATGTCCGCATTACTGGCTGTTTCGTCTAAGCGTACCTCCTGCAAACCATTGTCTTTTTTTTCTGTCTCGCCTTGTTTACAAGCAATAAAACTCAGTAAAGTAAAAAATATAAAAATGTAATGCTTCATTATATAAAAATTTGATTATCAAGTATTTGCAAGTTTTTTGAAATGCAAAAGTAGGATTTATTCTAAGAAAATGTTACATAAAACTAAAACTTAACGGAAACGATTCCGTCAAAAACAGCAAAAAAGAAGCCCACACCATTCTTATGAATGCTGTGGGCTTCTATTACTTTAGTCTTTATTTCTTAATTTCTTTACTGTCAGAGCCGATTAAAGGCTTAGTAATTTAATACCTGTTCAAGTTGTAAGTCATTGAATGTCAAGTATTTGTCATCGTCTAAAAGTTCCATAACGGAACGCACATTTTCTTCACTTAGTGAAAACTTCATCTGTTCAAGTATGCAAATTGAACGACTTAAGTTTTCAAGGTGCACGAAGATCTGTTCTGTTTCAGCTGTGTTTACCTCTAAATCAGCCATTGAAGGCAGTGTACGGTTGTCGTCGGACTGATGAGTACCCTGTGGGACGGGTTCTTTACGACGAAATTTGTCAAGTAATCTCCTTGTTTTTAGTTCGATGAAATCTAATTTAGAATCAATGATTTCACAAACAAAAACTTTTAGTGTTTTTTGTTCTCCCCAAGAACTGAGCGATACTGTTGTTGTTAGACCGATCATTTGTTAAAAATTTAGGTATTTTAATGTTAAAAAATACGGTCTTGGTTTTCTCTTAAAATTGTAAAGATTTCGTCAGTTTCTATGGCTTCAACATCAAGCACAAGAGGTATAAAACCAATTGTAACCATGATGAGTCGTCATAAAGTTCTCTCTAAAAATTAATATGTTCAAGGGAATAAAAAAATGAAATGTTCAAGTAATGTAGGCAACAATAAGGATATTTGTTTAGTGTTGCTTTCAGTGTTATATCAGTTTCAATAACTATGCCAATTTTTTGGATATGTTTTTGATTAATTTTATAACTGCTTGTAAAAACGAATTTAACATATTTTAGTTTCACTAAATTGAAAATAATAGAAATTTATGTGACAATTTTTTCCAAACTTTTTTTTATTTTTAAACTTCATGATTTTGGCACACTTAATTTTTTTTAAACTAATATTTTGATTATCAATTTATTACAAATTATTCTCCTAAATGGGTGCCCTTCAAAGGATCTCTCCATTCAGTGATATACATTTTTATTGTTTTTTAAAAAATTTGTTATTACGGTATGTAAATATTTTTTGGAAAAAAAATAAATTACTTTTTATGAGTTGGCTCAGGGCGAAAATCTAACTTTGAGTTTCAAAAAAAAAATTTATGGACTCTATACTATTATCAAAAGTAAATGGCGTAGCTTATCTGGTACTCAATCGCCCAACAGTATTCAACTCTTTGGATACAGATATGAGAAAACGGTTTTTAGCCGCGCTTGATGATTATCAAGCCGACCCCTCAGTACGCGCCGTATGCATCACAGGAGAAGGCAAAGCGTTTTGTGCTGGGCAGGATTTGACCGAAGCCTCTGACCCAGAAAAACCTTTGTCATTTAAAAACGTATTGCCTAACCAGTATAATCCTATTGTATTGAAAATCAGGGCGTTAGAGAAGCCTGTTGTGGCAGCTGTCAATGGTGTTGCAGCGGGCGCGGGCGCCAATTTAGCTTTAGCTTGCGATATTGTAGTGGCATCTGAAACGGCTTCTTTCGTTCAAGCATTTTCTAAAATTGGATTAGTGCCTGATTGTGGAGGCACTTGGGTATTACCTCGCCTCATTGGTTTTGGCAAAGCTTCTGCGATTATGATGTTAGGAGATAAGGTTGCTGCACCTGAGGCTGTCGCATTGGGTATGATTTATAAATATTTTCCCGATGAGGTTTTTAAAAACCAAGTGACGGCACTTATGGAATCACTTGCGCAAATGCCTACACGTGGACTCGCTTTGACCAAAAAAGCTTTAAATGAGTCGGTTTTTGCTGGTTTAGAGCAGCAATTGGCAAAAGAAGCAGCGTTTCAAAGCCAAGCAGGTGCGACTGAAGACTTTGGAGAAGGGATCAGTGCTTTTATCCAAAAACGTAAACCCAATTTTAAAGGTTTTTAGGTTTTTTCTAAAAAAACGAAGGTTAAAAACTAATTTTGCGCCCTAAAATGACAACAGTATGATTGTAGTAACAGGCGCATTAGGCTTTATCGGTAGTTGCCTTATTTCTTATCTGAATCAAAAGGGCATTGAGGACATTGTAGCCGTTGACGATTTTTCAAAAAAAGAAAAGGATATCAATTTGGTGCATACACGTATATATAAACGTGTCGAGCGCGATGCTTTTCTCGGTTGGTTTGATGAAAATCACCCCTCAGTATCTTTTGTGTTTCATCTCGGTGCAAGAACTGATACAACAGAATTTGACCGCTCCGTTTTCCTAAAACTCAACCTTGATTACTCGCGATATCTTTTTTTATTGTGTCAAAAATATTCAAAACCAATTGTTTATGCATCTTCAGCAGCAACTTACGGCGCAGGCGAATTGGGCTATTCGGATAGTGACGATGCTTTGATCCATCAACTGAAACCTCTCAATCCGTATGGCGATTCGAAAAATGACTTTGACAAATGGCTGCTTCAAATGGTCGAAAGTCGTGAAATTTTGAATGCTAAACCATTCTTTGGTGGTGAGGATTTAGCGGAATTTCCTTTCTGGGTCGGTTTGAAATTTTTTAATGTGTATGGGCCCAACGAGTACCACAAAGGGCGCATGGCTTCCACAATTTTTCATTTTTTTAATCAAATCCAAGAAAAAGGAGCTGTTAATTTATTCAAAAGTCATCGTCCTGACTTTAAAGATGGCGAGCAAATGCGTGATTTCATCTATGTCATGGACTTAGTAAGAGTCATGTTTTGGTTTTATCAAAAATCGCTTGAAACCACCCCCTCAGTAAAAAGCGGTATTTACAACTTAGGTACAGGAAAAGCACGCACTTTCAACGATTTGGTCGCTCAAGTATTTAAAAATTTAGGCAAACCATTGACTGTCAATTATATACCAACGCCTGAAGATATACGCGATTCTTATCAATATTTCACAGAAGCAGATATGAATAAACTGCATGAAGCAGGCTATGATACGCCTTTTACCTCGCTTGAAGAAGGTATTGCAGATTACGTTCAGAATTACCTTTTAGAAAAAAAATATTATTAATTAATGGTGAATAGTTGAACGATGAATGGTGGATATTCGCCATTAAATTATTCACCATTCACCATTCACCATTCTAAGTCATTGAATATCAACGATATAATTAACGAACATCTTGCCACCGCCGAGCGTTTGAAGTCATTGGATACCGACATTCAAGCGGCTTGTGACCTTTGTACTGCGACGATACTGAGGGGGGGTAAAATTCTCCTTGCAGGTAACGGCGGTTCGGCTGCAGATGCCCAACACATTGCCGCAGAATTTGTCGGTCGGTTTGTCAAAAACCGCCGCAGTTTTCCAGCTATTGCTTTGTCAACAGACACTTCTGCTTTAACGGCTATCGCCAATGATTACGGTTTTGAAAGGGTTTTTGCGCGTCAAATTGAAGGTTTAGGTGTGCAAAATGACGTTTTTATAGGTATTTCGACTTCTGGAAACAGCCAGAATATCGTTCACGCCGTTGAGGTGGCACGTGAACGCGGTCTAAAAATCATTGTTTTTTCAGGTCGAGACGGCGGCATACTGAGGGGTAGGGCAGATGTAGAACTTGTCATACCTTCTGAAGTAACGGCACGTATTCAAGAAATGCACATATTGATAGGGCATATCATCTGTGAAGCTATTGATGAACAAGTTACATGATATTATTTTTCAATAAAAATAGCGTATAAGTGTTGAATAATGACAATTTGAGTAACTTTGCTACTCAAAATTTAATTATGTTAGAGACACTCATATCATCGAAAACCCGAATAAAGCTGCTGCTCAAGTTTTTTTTGAATAGTAACGCTAAAGCCTATTTACGAGGGCTGGAAACTGAATTTGGTGAATCAACCAATGCTATTCGTATCGAAATTAACCGTTTTGAGCAAGCAGGTATGTTAAAATCGAAGATGGTCGGCAACAAAAAAGTGTTTCAAGCCAATACAACACATCCTCTTTTTAATGAAGTCCACAATATTTTACTTAAATATGTGGGTTTTGACCATATTATCGAAAATATTATAGAAAGATTAGGTGATGTCCGTCGTGTATTTGTGGTAGGTGAGTTTTCGAAAGGGCTTGATAGTCAAATTATTGACCTTGTGTTTGTCGGTAAAGTTGATACACCCTATTTAGTCAATTTAATTGACAAAGCGGAACAGTTGATGAGCCGTAAAGTGCGGTACATTATTTACTCAGAAAAGGAAGCTGATGAGATTGATTGGTCAAAATATGACCCTCAGCCATTGCTTCTATGGACGGATGATGTTGCTAAATGATATGTTTTTACTATTTGTCAATTCTTGCAACTAATTTATTATCAATGAAATACGACATAGCTATTATTGGCGCAGGTATTGTCGGCTTAGGAACGGCTTACCGCATCAGCCAAAAAAATCCGCGTCTTAAAATTTGCCTCATTGAAAAAGAAAAGGGTGTCGCTCGGCACCAAACGGGGCATAATAGCGGTGTTATTCATTCTGGTATTTACTACAAACCGGGTAGCTTAAAGGCAACAAATTGTAAAAAAGGCTACGATGAACTCCTTGTTTTTGCAAAAGAATTTGGTATAAAGCATGATGTATGTGGCAAAGTGATTGTCGCAACAAAGGAAAGTGAACGAGTGCTTTTAGACAATATTTATCGGCGAGGTATAGAGAATGGCATGGCGGGTATTCGCAAAATTTCTGCACAAGAAACAAAAGAGATTGAGCCTTATGTCAACGCTGTGGAATCTATTTGGGTGCCACAAACGGGCATTATTGACTATGTGGGTATGTCAGAAAAATTAGCAGAACTAATTGAAAAACAAGGCAATACGATTTTTTATAATCGTAAAGTGATGGGCATGACAACCCTAAACGGTTCAACCATCGTACATACTGATGATACTGAGGGGGGGGATTTGGAGGCAAAACTCGTCATTACTTGTGCGGGTTTATATGCCGATAAGTTGACTAAAATGCTGGAACCGAAAGCCGATTTTCAAGTCCTACCGTTTCGGGGTGAATATTATGAATTGAAACCTGAACGGCAATATCTCGTCAAAAACTTAATTTACCCTGTGCCAAATCCTAATTTTCCCTTTCTGGGCGTACATTTTACGCGTATGACGAAAGGCGGCATAGAGGCAGGACCAAACGCCGTTTTATCTTACCGTCGAGAGGGTTATAGTCGTTGGGATATTCATTTTGGCGAGTTGTTTGAAACGCTGCGTTTTAAAGGTTTTCAAAAAATTGCAACTAAATATTGGCGAGAAGGGCTTGATGAAATACATCGTTCCTATTCAAAAAGGGCTTTTGTCAAAGCCTTACAAAATCTTATACCTGACATTACTGAAAAAGACTTGAAAGAGGGTGGGAGCGGTGTCAGAGCGCAAGCCTGTGATGCGGCTGGAAACTTGGTGGATGACTTCTGGTTTATTGAAAATCAATATGTTATCAATGTCTGCAATGCCCCTTCTCCAGCGGCAACAGCCTGTTTAGCCGTAGGCGAAACAGTCGCAGATAAGGCTTTGAAAAGGTTTAACTGACTTTAAAATTGAGGTTTTCAGATTTTGTTTTAATATTCAATATGCTTTATTTGCTGTTTGATTTTAATATTAACATAGCTTAATCACGTATAATTTTGCAAAAAATGCCTAAACTTGCCCCTCCAAACAAACAAATAAGCATCATTTGAACCTATAATATTAAACCAAATAACAAATCATGTCAGCTACTATTCCAACTAAACCACTTGACCATGAAAGTCATTTGGACGAAATCGAACCACGCTGGTTTGCTATTCGGACACGTTATAAAAGTGAAAAATTAGCACATAAACAGCTTATTAGCCGCCAAATCGATGCTTATTTGCCGATTCGGCACCTAATTCGACGTTATGGGCGCAAAAAACGAGAGGTTGATTTACCACTCATCAATAATTTTGTTTTTGTCAAAATTGTAAAAAAAGATTATTTAACTGTTTTACAAACCGAATATGTCAATGGCTTTTTAAAATTAGGTCATAATCT
Organism: Saprospiraceae bacterium; assembly: GCA_031371355.1. Lineage (GTDB taxonomy): Bacteria > Bacteroidota > Bacteroidia > Chitinophagales > Saprospiraceae > JAAFJT01. Next base: position 465 of record JANMJN010000448.1, on the reverse strand, counting down.
CTTGTCCATTCCAGAAGAGCAAATTGAGTTGATTCGCCGTTTGTTGGGTGAAAATATTGATTTAGAAGTTGTTGAGAATCAAAGCCTTGAAAAAGGCGATTGGGTGGAGGTGACTGCAGGACCTTTGTTGGGTATGCGCGGCAAATTGGTTCAAGTAAAAGGTAAAGAAAAAGTATTAGTTGAGCTAATCAACTCTGGATATAGTTTAGAAATTAGTATTGATAATCAATTGATTAGAAGGGTTGATGCTCTTTAAGCATTATTGTATTTTTAAAAATGCGACCTTTGATTTTGTGTCAAAATTAAAGGCTCATACGTCATCTGTTAGGACAGATGAAAGGCGAAGCCATGTGGGGATTCGGGACTCGGGACTCGTTTATTAGGGACTCGGGACTCGGGACTCGTTTATTCGGGATTCGTTAATCGGCGAGTACCGAATAAAAGAGTACCGAAACCCGAATCTCG
>JANMJN010000379.1:0-2970 GCA_031371355.1 Saprospiraceae bacterium | reverse complement strand
TACAATGGAATATTACGCCGTCTGGCACATCACCTGAATTGACTATTACATTTACGTGGCCTGCTTCTGCCGAAAGTGTTCTTTTTGCCAATAATCGAAGTTTAGCAAAAGTTTATCATCAAAATTCATCAACAGGAGTTTGGGAAGAATTGCCGACTTCGGCGGTAACCACTAATTCTGATGGGTCATTTAGCGTAACAGCATCTAATATCACGACCTTTTCACCTTTTGCAGTTATGGTTAATAATACTGTTTTAAAGGCGGAATTAACCCATTTTACCGCTAATGTCAAAGAAGATAAAGCCGTTTTGAATTGGCAAACAGCAAACGAGTTGAACCTCAAAAACTTCGACATCGAGAAAAGCACAGATGGTCAAAAGTTTGAAAAAATTGGTGAAGTCAAAGCGAACAACACCCCCTCCCTATATCAAGCCTTTGACAACGATTTTTTAGCATCCGCTTACTATCGTTTAAAAATCAATGACTTAGATGGCAAAACAGACTATTCAAAAGTTGTATATCTGGAAAAATCACAAGGCAAGTTGACTAAAATACGTACCAATAGGGAGGGAGACATTTGGATTGAAACAGACCACCTAATTGAGTCCATCCATGTCGTCAACACCATCGGTCAAGTGGTGAAAACAACAAAAGACAAGCAATTTTCCATAGCCGATTTCCCAAAAGGGATTTATGTCGTGGTCGTCAAAACGAGTAAGGGCTTTGTGTCTGAAAAGGTGCTGTCGCCGATGAAGTAAACAAGGTATTTTCTATAATTGTCTATACTTCAAATATTTGAAATTCTTTAATCAAATGCAAAATAGAAAATTAACTCTTCTGTATCAAATACCGTATCTGAACACGCACTTACGACCGATTGCTGTACCCAAACGAATACACAGCATATTCTCTCGCACACATATCGCGCTCTTGTCGCTTGTGTTGTTTGGTATTGTAACTTTTTCTGGGATAAATACCCAGCATCAACTCGGTATATTGTTTAAGTTTTCATTTGGTAACAGCGCGCTTTTGGCTGTTTCTGCCTTGTATATCATTACGGTCAGTCAGTTTTTTCTGATACGCGATACTGCTTTTTGGTATTACAGTTTGTATTTGGTTCTGAACATCTGTTATTTCCATTATACCGTTTTTGTTGCCGAACATTTGTTGCTCAATTTGCCCAGTTATGTTCACAGTTCAGTCGGTATCATGCTCATGGGCGGATATTGTCTGTATGTCAAATTTGCCATTCATTTTTTAAATGTTGACAAAGAGTATCCGAGTTTTGGTAAACGACTCCATTTTTATGCTTTTTTATATGCCCTTTTGATAGTGGTTGATTTGTCGTTGATGCTTTTTTTCCATGACAAACAAAAGCTGCAAATGGGGAGAATGGTCGTTATCTTTTGTTGTATTCCCATTGGCTTAGTCAGCATTTCTGAATGTTTCCTTTTACTGAGGGGGCGTTTAGCGCGTATTTTCTTAGCGGGTTCGACTTTTTACTTTGTGGGTTCGGTTTTGGGTTATATGTTTTCTTGTCATCTATTGACCAACCCATTTACGAATCCCGCAATGGCAAATTGGACTTTTTTCACGGAGGCAGGAACGGTCATTGAAGCCGTTTTTTTCTCGACCGGTTTAGCTTATCGTATGCGTTTGATTGAAATTGAAAAAAAACAGATAGAACAAGAACTGCTCCTCGAAAAGTTTAAAGAATTGGCAATAGAACACGCTTTGCTGAAACAACGCGAGCGTATTTCCCACGATTTACATGATGATGTGGGCGCAACGTTGAACAGTATCGGCGTATTCAGTGAAATCGCTTTGCAGCAGATTCGACAAAACAATGCACAATCTGTCCCTCTATTAGAGCGCATCGGCGAGGCTTCTCGTCATCTGATAGATGTAATGAACGATATTGTTTGGGTCGTGAACCCTGAAAACGATAGATTTGAAAACATTACCGTGCGTATGCGCCTATTTGCGGCTGATTTATTGATGCCGAGAAATATTAATATCCATTTTGTTGCCGATGAACGACTCAATGCCGTCAATCTAAGCATCGAGCAACGCAAGCATTTTTATTTGATTTTCAAAGAAGCGGTCAACAATGTCTGTAAATACGCTCATTGTGATAAGCTAAGAATACACATAGAATTATGCACCACAGATATATGTATGGTCATCACCGACAATGGACAGGGCTTTGACACAACGCATCCAAAAAACGGGAATGGTCTCAAAAGTATGCAAAAACGGGCGGCGATACTGAGGGGTCGTTTATCCATTGACTCACATCCCAAAAAAGGAACGCAAGTCAGCCTTTGTTTTCCGTTCAAAGAGGAAACAGAAATGCCATCCGAACTACCTAAAAGTGTAGGACAGAAGGAGAGGAAAGAAGCTATTTTTGTTGCATTATAAGTCTTTTCTTACCTAATAAATCTTATCTTCTGAATGAATCCAATAAAAGTAGCTATTGTTGAAGACAATCATTACCTCCGCGAGGGCTTAATGCAATTGATAAACGGGACGCAGGGCTTTAAATGCGTCGGTGCTTTTCCAGATGCGACAGACATTGTGCATCTGATACAACGAGCAGCCCCGCAAGTGATTTTAATGGATATTGACTTACCGAGCAAAATGAATGGTGTGGAAGCGACTTTTAGCATCAAAGCGGCTTATCCTGCTGTTTTTGTGATTATTCAAACAGTTTTTGAAGATAAAACAAAGATTTTTCAAGCCATCAAAGCGGGGGCATCGGGGTATTTATTGAAAAATACGCCCCCTGCAAAACTCTTGGAAGCCATACAAGACGTGGTGGCGGGTGGCTCTCCTATGACACCGAGCATTGCTTACAAAGCCCTTGAAATGTTTCGTCAAGCCGACATCAAATCGCCTTTCGAGAACCCCTCAGTATCCGAACTCACAGAACGGCAAAAAGAGATATTGGAACGTATTGTGAAGGGTAAT
>JANMJN010000310.1:0-4436 GCA_031371355.1 Saprospiraceae bacterium | reverse complement strand
CCCGATTGTCGCTCATCTCAAAAGTAGAGGTTACGAAGTTCTGGATTTTGGAACAAATGGCACCCCCTCAGTAGATTATCCCGATTTTGCACATCCGACTGCCGAAGCGGTTGAGTCAGGCAAAGCACAATGCGGTTTTCTAATCTGCGGCAGTGGCAACGGTGTAGCAATTACAGCTAATAAACATCAAAATATCCGTTGTGGTTTAGCGTGGAATTTAGAAGTGGCTTCACTTGTGCGTCAGCACAACGATGCGAATATGTTAGCAATACCAGCTCGCTTCATAACCTTAGAAACGGCTTTAAAAATCGTTGATGTATTCCTCGAAACAGCGTTTGAAGGTGGTCGTCATGCGACAAGGGTGGGTAAAATTGCTTGTATGTAATCGTTTTACTTTTCCATTTCTTCAACTAAAGTACACCAAAAGAGGGCGACTCTTGCTGCATTCTCATCTATTAAGCCAATTTTTTTCATAATATCAAACGCTTGGTTGTACAAATTGGGCGTGGCTCTAAAAGGTAAACCTTTAAGTAAATTGACTGCAGCTATTTCAGGAGCAGTTAATTTAGTCGGCTTTTTCTGTTCACTCAGAACGTTTACCCATTTAGGGTTTTGCGCTGCTAACCATTTGCCACGTTCACCAATCAGTTGATCTAATCCCGATTGTCCCCACCCGTTAAGTAAGGTCGGCAACAGTCCAATAGGCACTATTTTATTGTTTTGAACTGCACATTCAGCTACTAATTGGAAAAACGGGGCATATAAATAGTTGTAAATGGGTATTTTCTTATCCAAAACGTCTTGAATATACTTTGCCGACCTTGATGACATATAGCTTTTGGTTTCTATTGGACAAAGCGCTGGCAATTCTCCTTCAAAATCTAAAAGCGGATATCCGCCCTTTCGTGCTAATGAGAGCATACCGACACCTGTGAGAACGGCTTCTGTTGCGTCATCGGTCTCGATGCCCATGTCCCGCAGTTTTTCGAGCGTGGATACTGAGGGGGTCATTCGGTCTGTACCCAATAAGGCTGTTTTGAGTAAATCACTTTCCATTTGCTTTAAAATTGCTTCAAAATTTCCCAAATTCTAACCATTGCCCATGTATCCATTTTACAATAATCGAGTAAGTCATGCTTGATTTTCAAGCGTTCTGTCTCTCTCAAGTCATCAAAAATCATACGAGACCATTGTGTAAAAGCCATCGAACCGTTCTGAACATTCAGTGTGTCGTAGGATAAATCAGGTACCAAAACGGGCAAAACCTTTTTTATCGAAGACTTACCTTTGAAATCAGGGTGAATATACGCACCACTTTTGAAAGGCACTTCAAGATCGTACATACGGGCGTTTAGATCGTTCAAAAAATCGGCAAATTGGGGGTACATCCGTGCCATTTCTTCATTACGTGTTTTTTCAAAACTTTTATTCCAAACGAATACAGTCCCGAAGTCGGCTTGTATGTCTTTTTGTAATTGTGTCAACAAAGCTAAGGGAGAATCCGTTTTATTATCTATCAAAAATTCATAATGATGTATGTTTCCATAAAGGTCCAAAACATGCAAAGAATATTGAAAAACCATTTGTTGATAAGGTGCAAGCCCTGCATGAATCGGGAAAACTAAGTTAATCGTCTCATAATCAAGGAAATAAAACGGTGGTTCCCACCCTTCAGTAATCCGTTTAATTTCTTCAGTATCAATCACCACTTCTTGCGATTGAGCAATATTGACTTGCCGCCGTTGATTATTGGACAAAGGAAAATCCAAAGGCACATCAGCAATATCAAGGATATTTTGTTCAAAAAACTCGTTGAGCTTTTTCTCTCTGATGCCTCGAATATCAAAAACAGTATAAGGAGGCAAGTCTGGAAAATGCTTTTTCAAGAAAACACAGTCCAATTTATTGCCACACAACTTGAAATGGGCTTCGGGTTCTGTTTGATTGTTGATGTATGAAATCGCTTCGGCAGCCATTTTAGCCGTTTTTTCAAGGAGTTTATCCACCTTGTCGCTCACATTAGGCAACCTAAAAAATTTGGCAGGGTCTAATTCACCTTCAAAAACGTATGTTGGATTGATGTGTACAAGGTAGGTTTTTCGAACCTTAAAGCCACTTTTTTCAAAAACAAATTTTTGAAAAGCCAAGTCGTGTAAATAATCCTCTTTGACTTCTTTTGAACCTTTTACTTCAAAAAGATCAATACAATTTGGATCGTTTTCATCAAAAACCACAACGTCTGCAATCGCAACATACCCCTCAGTATCCACCCGTTTTTGAAACGAAACAGGGCGTTTCCCAATTTTAAAAGACCGCAAAAATTGTTTGTCGGCAAATAATTTTTCAACAAAAGCGTCAACCAAATTACCTTGCTTAATCGAAAACAAGCGTTCCTCTGTCATAGGCGGAAAGAGGTCGCGCTGATGTTTCATCAGCCACAACTCTTCGGGACAAGCCCGATAGTATTGATAATCTGTTTTGGAAAGCGTATAAGGCATTGAATAATGGTGAATGGTGAATAATTTAATGGTGAATGGTGAAAAGACCCCCTCAGTATAATTCGTGAATGAATGTTTTTCTAAAACAAAAAAAGAATCGGCAGTTGTACACAAAGTTCAACCGCCGATTATATTTTACAACAATATGACAAAGTGATTTATGACAAAGTAATTTTAATCTTCGTCCTCGTCTATGACGGGTTCGAATTTTACAGGAGCCGTTTCTAACTTCTCACGAATGACCATTTCCATTTCATTAGCGACTTCTGGATTGTCTTCAACAAAAAGTTTAGCGGCTTCACGACCTTGTGCAATTTTAGTGCCTTTATAAGCATACCATGCGCCTGATTTTTGAATGATATCGAGTTCAACGCCCATATCTACGATTTCACCAGACTTGGAAATCCCTGAACCAAAAACGATATCAAATTCAGCCGTACGGAAAGGCGGTGCTAATTTGTTTTTAACAACCTTTACTTTGACGTGATTGCCCGTCAAATTGCCGTCTTTGTCTTTGATAGCTGAACCAGACTTGCGGATATCGAGACGTACAGTTGCATAGAATTTCAATGCGTTACCACCTGTTGTCGTTTCAGGATTACCGAACATGACACCGATTTTTTCACGCAATTGGTTGATAAAAATGCAGCAGCAATTCGTTCGTCCAATTGTAGCAGTCAATTTACGGAGGGCTTGCGACATTAAACGGGCTTGAAGACCCATTTTTGAATCACCCATTTCACCTTCAATTTCAGCACGTGGCGTTAAAGCTGCCACCGAGTCAATGACGATAATATCAACGGCACCTGAACGAATGAGGTTTTCAGTTATTTCTAAGGCTTGCTCGCCGTTGTCTGGCTGCGAAATGAGGAGCGCATCGACGTCAACGCCTAAATGTTCCGCATAGAAACGGTCAAAAGCATGTTCCGCATCTACGATAGCTGCAATGCCACCTTGCTTTTGACATTCCGCAATGGCATGAATTGCCAAAGTCGTTTTACCTGATGATTCAGGTCCATAAATCTCGACGATACGCCCTTTGGGTAAGCCGCCAGTGCCGAGTGCCACATCAAGCCCAATTGAACCCGTTGAGATGGTTTCAACGGCTTGAACTTGCCGTTCGCCCAAGCGCATGACGGTGCCTTTACCATAAGTTTTGTCAAGGCGGTCAAGCGTCATTTGGAGGGCTTTGAGTTTTGAGTCTTTCTCCTTCTCGTTTGCCATTGTTTCTGTTTTTTCTGATTTGTCAGATTTTATTTTGCTTGCTGTCATTTTAATTTTTGTTTTAAATAAATTAATGACACAAAGCTAAACTTTTTGTTTTGTAGAAACAAATTTTTTTAAAACTTTTTATTAGAAATAATAAAAAAACATTTCAAACACCTTAAAATACTGAGGGGGGTATTGAATTATGTTTTTATAAATTATTGAAAACAAATAAGTTGTAATAAAATCTGTATTTATTTTAGCATTTTTAAAACTATTGTTTTAAAAATGCTAAAATAGTGTTTTTTATTTTCCTTGTTACTAAAAGTCACCTAAAGTTTCAGGTAATTGTGCTAAAGCGGCATCGAGTTGCTCTTTATTAGGTGCAATGCCATGCCATTTGTGGCTGCCCATCATAAAATCAACGCCTGCGCCCATTTGTGTTTTCATCAAAATCACAACGGGTTTACCCTTTCCAGAACGGCGTTTGGTCGCCCTCATCGGCGTCGCCACCCTGCTCTGCGCCAGCGTCCGCGTCACGGGCGACGTGGCCCCGACGCAGTACGACTGGTAAGTGCCCGCCCTGATGCCTAAGGGCGAAGCCGACAAACTCGGCATGGACAAAGTGAAAAACGACGGCGTCCGCGTGATCTCCGGCGAACTCTCCTTTGGCTTCGGAGCCACCAAGGTGCCCCTCGGCCGCACCCGCAAGGACGCCGTGCGGATCGTGAA
>JANMJN010000283.1:0-2173 GCA_031371355.1 Saprospiraceae bacterium | reverse complement strand
TTCTAAAAATGTCAAAGCCTTTCATTTGGCTTTCGAGATTCATAAATTGTTTGGTCTTTTTATCAAATAAAAACAAGCCGCCATCAACGCCTATCCACAGTTTGCCGTCGTTTTCTTCGAGAAAACAAACAATTCCTTTTTGCCAGCCTTCCAAATTGTAATTGGGTTTGTATTGAAATGGCGTTATCTTTCCTGTAATAGTATTTAAAAATCCAGGATTATCTTTTTGACGGATAAGTAATGTATCGGGACTATATTCATATATCTCAAACAAACAAGCAACCCAAGGAACATTATCCATAATAGGAATAGGGACATTTTGGAATCTATGTTTGTTGATGTCTACAGTATAAATATCTTCTCCACTCTTTTGAGTCCATAATATATTAGATGATGAGAAAAATCCATTATAAAGGATGTTTTTAGGGTATCCTTGTGGAAATAAAGGGTTATAAGTATATTTTTGAGATTTTGAGGTTTTAATATTCAATAAGAAAAGTTCTGTTTTCGTATCAATCCACAATTCATCCTTGCTTTTTTTTACAATAAAACGGATGTGCTTATTTTTGAAAAGCGGATGCTCAATAACCGACCTATTATTTTGCAAAGTATTGATATAAAATAAGCCTTTATTAGTGCCAAGCCATATTGTGTTATCATCATCTTTTAATAATCTACCGACTTTAAAATCTTTTTGAAAGGGAAAAGAAATTAAATGAAAACTATCCGACTGATAATCTTTATAATATAAACCTTTGCCTGTTATCACATAAAGCCCATTAGCACTAAACTCAAATATCTCAACAGAAATATTATCAAATTGAGGAGAATAGAGGTTAAATTTGTTCTGCAAAGCATCTATCCTATACAATCCATTATTGGTACTAACCCAAATTTGTTTGTCCTTATCTTTTTTGATAGCATTGATACCGACAATACCAATTCCAAATTTTTGTTTATCATTATATCTTATAAAAGTTTGTTTCCGAATATCAAAATAGTTTAAGCCATTTTGAGTACCCACCCAAAAATTGCCCTTGTCGTCTTCAAGAATAGAAGATATTTTATTATCGCTGATACTGAGGGGATCGTTTGGATTGTTCTGAAAATGGGTCAATTTATATCCATCAAACATGAAAAGTCCAGAATAGGCACCAAACCACATAAAACCGCGACTGTCTTCATAGAAGCAGTCTATATTTGCCAAGACAGGCGCATCGGCAATCTCCAATTTCTCAAATCGGAGGTTATTCATCTGAGCTCTTAGAAAAGAAGGGAAGGCTTGCCAAAAAATCAGCAATATTACTTTGATAAATATAGGCTTTGTCTGCAATCTCATGTTGGAAGTGTATGTTTTTTAAAGTTGATTCAAGTCAAAATGTATTGCGTAAAGATAACTTAAAACGCTAAAGAAATAAAACAAATTCACACGTCTTCTAAAACCCCACATTCCGCTTAAACGCACACCCCAACTCAATAATCGAATCCGTTTTAGCAATGCCCGGAATATTGTCAATCTTATCATACAAAACCTCCCGCATGTGTTCATGGTTTTTAGCAATAATACGCAGATAAAGCGTGTAAGTGCCTGTGATATAATAACATTCCATGACTTCAGGGATGTTTTTAAGGGCTTCAATGATGCGTGCCGAGTCTTGGTCTTTCTCCAAAGTGATGCCTGTGAATGCGCCCCAATCGTAACCAATCTTTTTCTCATCCAGCATCGGTTTTATGCCCGTTATGATGCCTTGTTCGAGCATACGGTTGTAGCGTTGATGTACCATCGTATTAGAAATACCCATTTCAGTAGCAATAGCAGAGAAAGCCTTTCTGCCGTCGGTCTCTAATTGCTTTAATATGTCAATATCGAATTCGTCTAAATTCTGCATTTTGATTGTGTTTTAATGATAAAATACTATCCGAAGGACTCCTTTTGGGAGAGGGGAGTGAATTTCCCAAAAATCATCTTAATTTACGGCTCATTTCATTTAAAAAATATAAAATTATGCGTTTTCTATTGTTCTTCGTTTCCTTTCTACCGATATCTTTAATGGCTCAAACAGACCATATAGAGGTCGTTCAATTCAACCATATCGCGCTGCATGTCAAGGACATACCCACAAGTGCTAAGTTCTATGGTGAAACATTGGGCTTGCCACCTGTCGAAATCCCC
>JANMJN010000269.1:0-1845 GCA_031371355.1 Saprospiraceae bacterium | reverse complement strand
ACTATTTCAAAAGGTACTTTCGGATTGACACCTAAGGAATACAGTCAACTGAAAGGCTTAGACAAACAAAACTTGCGGGATCACATGACTCCGATGGAGCTGATTTTGACCGCATTTAGTGAAGAAGCGACACGGCAAATTACCATCAGAGACGAGGCAAAAGGGTTTAATGAAAACCACGAAGCCGCACAATTAGGAGGTCAAATAGGTGGTAAAGCCTTGAAAAGTTACGAACAAGACACTGGACTGAAGGTCGTGTCACCGTCTAATTTTTTGGATTTAATCAGTAATAAAGACAAACCCTCAGAATTGCCCGAAGAAGAAGGCAACTAAATATCTTATTTTGGCACGAAATTTCGAGTTACTAAGGTTCAACCGATAAACTTTTCGGTTGAACCTTCATCTTTACCCATGTCCATTTATTAAAAATTCAAAACCAATAATGAACTTTTCTTTTATAAAATCCCTGAGTTTACTCCTTGCTTTTGCTTTATCAAACCCTGTTTTTGCTCAAAAAGCTTCATTTTCACTGGTTCCAAAATGGGAGAAAGGTGAATCACACCGTTTTGAATTGACCAAAGGCAAACAGATTTTTAGAGGCAATAAACAATCCATCGAAAACGAAAGCCACCAAATCGTTGCCATGAAGGTCGTCGAGAAAACACCTAAAGGATTTATCATTTCAGCACTTTATGAAAACGCTTTTGGTAGTCCAGAACCCATTGACGTGCGTTATGCCCTTGGACAAAACGGTGATTTTCAGGGCATTATCAATATACGTGAAGTGCAACAGTCGTTTTATCACATCTTCGACAACTTAACAGTCGTTGCCGCAGCGAACCCCTCAGTATCCAAGTCGGTTGGCGAGATGCGACAGTTTATGACTTCTGATAGTTACCTAACGAACAGTGTTTTTCAAGAACTTGTCCTCATTCATCAGTTTTACAATAATACTTTTACGGTGGACAGTCTTGAAAATTATGAGACTGAATTACCTAATTTGTTCAACCCAACAGGCACATCTATACACGCTCATGCAACACTTTTAGCCAAATGCGAAGGTCATTTCGCTTATATTCGGCACACCGTTGAGCCTGATTTATCCGCCATAAAACAGCAAGCCAAGCTTTATTTGAATGTGATGACTGGCTCAAGTTCTTCAAAATTATCGGTGAATACGCAAACCGTTTCGTCGCTCAATGAATCCGTTTTTGACGATTATTTGTTTGATGAAGACTTTTGTTCTTTTAATTTAACAACAGGTTGGATCTCTGCATTTCAGCGGAAGCGGACTATTTTGGAAAGCGATGTGAAGACTGTGGAGTTTGTTTTTTTGAAGGAAATACATTGAATTTTACCTTAAAAACACTTTATTTTAGTCAACATACTGAGGGGGGTATCATCCGTAAAAATGTAACTGTTGGCTTTGCCAGCGGCTTGGGTTTTACCTATTTTTGAGAAGTTCAAACCGTCGGTACTTTCCTCAATCTCGAAATGCGATATATTTTTTTCAGAAGCTGTTTGCCACATCAAATCAATAGTTGATTTATGGCTAACGGATTTAAAATCAATGAGTTCGACAGGCAAAACAACGGTGGGCAAGCCTACGGCGAAAGGTGAAAAAGCAGTTATATTAGCTTGAATTAAACTGCCTGCCGAGACTGTTCGATTAGAAACTGCTAATTTTTCCCAAGCAGTTCCGTTATGGTGGAGCATTTGAGCAGTAGAGAAATCAAAACCACCGGGTCGCATCCAGCTTTGCCAAGGGTTCTCGATCGGCAGTGGGAAGGTGTGCATCCCAGCACGAAGGCTCCCCGTCTGCTGCTCGGGAACGGTCGCGATGAG
>JANMJN010000252.1:0-4808 GCA_031371355.1 Saprospiraceae bacterium | reverse complement strand
CAAACTGAATTGTGCGGCGATGAGTCCAGATGCCAAATACCTCGCTTCGGGGGACAGCAGGGGCAATATCCAAATTTGGGAATTTTCTGATGATAATATGTCAGCTTTGTATTTCGCCAAAGAAATTGACAATGAATTGAAACTCATAACGGGTAAAAAAGAATTTGAAAAAACAGAGGATTATACCAAACGGCGTCAAAAATTGATACGTTCAATTAATAATAAATATTTGTCTCAATATATGGAGAAACTGACGACTGAAACGACAATTCAAGAGCATTGGGCTGAAGAAGATGAACGCCGTGAGGAAGATAAATTGAATCAGATTTTAAAATCACGTGAAGCCGTAACATTTAAAATTGACTCTATAAGCACGTATAATGCAGATAAAGAGACTTTTGATATAAAAATCAGCAATTCAAAAGAATATTTTTCAAAATGGGATGCCATTAAAGTTCCGTTGCGTACAGATAATCCACAATGTTTCAAACAACGCGCACTTACACTTGAAGTAACAGGCATCAAACAATTGAAACCAGATTTGAAATCGTATGAAATATTTAATGTCAAAATTAAATCCAATTGTTCAGGTAAAGAGAAAGATTATGCTTTTGGGACACAAAGGATATATTTTGAAGAATAACATTTTTTAATGATGGATGGTGAATGGTTTTTCACTTTGCACTTATAACTTTTCTCTTACTTATGTATTCTATTATTGATTTGATTGGTAATACGCCTATGGTTAAGTTGCAAAAGCTGAATGCAAATCCAAATGTCACCGTTTTTGCCAAACTCGAAGGAAATAACCCTGCCGGCAGTGTCAAAGACAGACCTGCTTTGAATATGGTTCGTGCAGCTGTTGAACGCGGCGATATTTCTCCAAATATGCCTTTGATTGAAGCAACAAGCGGCAATACGGGTATTGCTTTGGCGATGATTGCGCGTTTGTATGGTTTGGAAATTGAATTGGTGATGCCGTCAAATGCCACACGTGAACGGACTTTGGCTATGGAAGCTTATGGTGCACATGTGACGTTATTGGAAACCATTGAAATGTGCCGTGACTATGCCGAAGAAAAAGCGGCAACTGGTAAGTTCTTTATGCTCGACCAATTTGCTAATCCTGATAATTATATGGCGCATTACAAAACCACTGGACCTGAAATTTGGCGCGATACAAAAGGAAAAGTAACCCATTTTGTCAGTTCTATGGGTACAACAGGTACGATTATGGGGACTTCTATGTTTCTGAAAGAACAAAATCCAGCGATTCAGATTGTCGGATGCCAACCTACTGAGGGGTCTTCGATTCCGGGTATTCGGCGTTGGGAACTCGAATATTTACCGAGAATATTCGACCCTTCGCGTGTGGATTCTGTGTTAGATGTTTCAGAAGCCGAATCAGTTGCAACAACAAGACTTTTGGCAAAAGAAGAAGCCATTTTTGCTGGTATGAGCTCGGGGGGTGCAGCGGCAGCGGCTTTGCGTTTAGCCAATACATTGACCGAAGGTGTAATTGTATTTATTGTTTGTGACCGTGGTGATAGGTATCTGAGTAGTGATTTGTTTGGATAATTAAAAAGCGACCTTATTTATTCAGCTTTACCTAATAAATCAAGCATAAAAGCATATTGTAGGGCGGTCAAGCGACTCAATTCAAACCGTCCTGCGCCTGAACTGATGCGTGCTGCCTTATCACAATGAAAAAGAATGGGATTTTTCCCTGTGTTATTAACGCGTAGTTTTTGAACCCATTTTGCCGACGAATAAAAAGGCACTTGCGAATCATTAAGGTTGGCAAACGCAAATACAGCAGGGTAATTGGCTGGTTTCACATTGTCGTAGGGTGACCAAGATAACATATAGTCGTAGTAATTTTTTTCTTTTGGATTTCCCCATTCATCATATTCTAAGGTTGTCAGTGGCAACGTTTCATCAAGCATATCAGAGACAACATCCGTCCATGGCAATTCTGCGACGACTCCTTTGAACAAATCAGGACGCATATTCATTGCAACAGCGACCAACATACCACCAGCACTTGAACCATAAGCAAAAAGGCGATCTGTTGATGTAAATCGTTGACGTACAAGGTATTCTGCACAATCTATATAGTCATTGAAAGAATTTTTCTTCTTCAATAATTTGCCATCTTCATACCATTTCCGACCCAATTCTTGACCACCGCGCACATGAGCAATACAGTAAACAAAACCCCTATCGAGCATACTAATCAAATCTGACTCAAAATGCGGGTCAACACTGATACCGTAAGAACCATATGCATACAAGATCAAAGGATTGGCACCATTATTCAAAAAAAGGTCTTTTCTGTAAACGATACTGAGGGGTACTTTCACACTGTCGCGCACTGTGATCCAAATCCGTTTTGACTCGTATTTTGATATATTATAACCACTTACATTGACTTGTTGCAATATCGTTTTAGACTTCGTTTTAATGTCATAACTAAACGTCGAAGGTGGTGTTGAAAGCGATTGATAGTTAAAACGAATGCTATCGAGCGCAAAATTATCTAAATCCGCAAGGCTCATTTCTGCCATATAAGCTTCATCGCCGAGGTCAATCTCCTGCCATGTTTTATCTCCTCGATTCTGAATACGTATTTTATTTAAACCTTTTACTTTATCCTGAATGACAATAAAATTTTTCAAAACGGCAAAATCCTCCAATAAAGATGAATCACTGTGTGGAACAACGTCTATCCAGTTTGTTCTACTCGGATTACTGAGGGGGGCTTTTGACAATTTAAAATTTTGCGCATTGTCATTATTTTGAATAAAAAACTCATTGCCTTCATAGTGATTCACATCATATAATAGGTTTCGTTGTCGAACCTGTACCAATTTAGGGGCATCATCTGACTTGTTGGCATCAAAAAAACGAAACTCATTTGTCGTATTGCTATATGCCCCGATAAAGATAAATTGCCGACTCATTGATTTGCTTAAAGCCAAGACATAAGATTTGTCTTTTTCTTCATAAATCATCTTATCAGTGTTCAAGTCTAAACCCAATGTATGCTTCATTACTTTATACCCACGAACAGTTTCATCTAAAACCACATAAAACAAATGCTTCGAGTCATTCGTCCATTCCAAAGCTTGAGAAGCCGTATTGGGTATTTTTTCCGAAAGCAGTTCACCTGTAGATAGGTTTTTGATATACAAAATATGGCGTCTTTCACCAGTTGTATCTACCAGATAGGCAACAAAATTGTTGTCGGGACTGACAGCAACATCCGATAATTCAAAATGAGTATATTTTTTGGCGAGTTCAGGTAAATTCAATAACACTTCTTCTGCCCCGCTCCACGTTCCTTTTTTGCGACAAACCAATGGGAAAGATTGTTTCAGTTCATAGCGGTTGTAGTACCAATAGCCATTTTTTTTGATAGGTAAATCCTTCTTTTGGTGTTCTTGCTTGCCACTAATTTCTTTGTACAACTCATTTTGTAACCCCTCAGTATGCGCGAGCATTTTAGAGGAATATATATTTTCGGCATCAATTAAAGCCATGACTGCCGAATCCTGTGGATTCGACAACCAGAAATAATCGTCGAAGCGACGGTTGCCATGTTCTTCAAAAACTTTTGTCTCCTTTTTTGCGATTGGCGGAGCGATATTTTCGGCTTTTTGCGGCGGTTTATTCCTACAAGCCGAGACAATTGTACAACAGGCAAAACCGATAATTATCGAATAAATTCTCATGTATGTGTGTTTTATCTTAAGTGGTTGTCCATTTTACGGTTAAAATTTTGTTCAAATTTTGAAAGCTTTTAATAACGGTTTTGCTTGTAAGTGCTAAAGTTTGAAAGAACTAACGAGTTCTACAAGCTTTTTATGAAAAAAATAAATTTGTTTGCAAAAATATAAAGAGATCTGCTTAAATATTTATTTTTATAAGCATTTTTTTATAAAAAAATAGCCAATACTTTTCAGCATCGGCTTTAATTTTCATGTTTATATCATCAAAAATAATGTTAAATAGTTTGTTTTCCCTATGACTTTGTATTAATTCTTAGACGAAAAAAAAATATGTAGGTCACATTTTAGATACACTTTATATTACAAAACTATATTTTTTTTCATGCTTAGTTCCCAAAAAAAGAATGCAGTTGATAAATACCAACTGCTTTCTAAAGTTCTAAAGAACGCCTTTTTTTTATTTTCCTGATTTCAACAAATCACGAATCTCGCCAAGTAATACTTCTTGTACCGGTGGCGGTGCTGGTGCAGGTTCTGCTTTCTTGGCATTTGCAACAGCCTTGACAATAAGAAACATAACAAAAGCCACAGTAATGAAGTAAATAATAGCAGAAACAAAATCGCCATATTTTACGGCTACTTCGGGTGATACAATTTTACCATCAGCTGCAACAATGGCTTGCTTTAATACGGTTTTCCAAGTTGAGAAATCTGCATCAGTCAACATGGATACTAATGGCATAACCATACCATCAATGAAAGCAGTCGTAATTTTGCCGAAGGCTAAACCCATAACAAAAGCAACAGCTGTGTCAACTAAATTGCCTTTAATGGCGAAATCTTTGAATTCTTTTAGCATATTAAATAGGTAGTTAAAAAAAAAGTTTGAACAATAATATTTGTTTAAGTAATCGCATTTTAGGACGTTCTTTATATTTCGGGTCACATTTGAAGCAGACATAATTTTTTGTATCATGTTTTATTCAAAACAACTTAAACTGCTGTTCTCCTTTATCTTCTTCAAAAATAGGTCCCCTCAGTATTGCAGCAAAACTGCCTTTTATTTTATCATGAAGA
>JANMJN010000245.1:0-2683 GCA_031371355.1 Saprospiraceae bacterium | reverse complement strand
TGTCTTGATGCATAAAAACATTATCAAGGTTCGAGAAATACGTAACGGGACGTTTTTCATTAAAGGCAGTGATGTGGACTAAAAAGTTGTTTGTGGAGATTGCTTCTTCTTGCGCAAAAATGCGTGTAGAAAGTATAAGCAATACGATTGCTGTTGTGATAGTTTTGTTCATAAATGTAGTTCGTTCTCAGTAAGTAATGGATATTAAATTGATCGTAAAAATATGTAACAACAATCAATTATCAAAATACAAAACCAATTATTTTATACTTATTATTAAATTGCTATACTTGCTTAAAGTAAAATCTATATTTTTATTAAAAAAGTATGTGTATATTTGTGTGTCAATTACATTCGATAAAACCATTAAATAAAATATTTTATTTATTATTTAAATAATAATACTTGCTTTTATGATTGTTTTTTATGATTGTTAATATTTTGATTCTTAATTCATAATGTAAAATATAATTGGAAACATTTATTTAAACTTTTAATACATGATCATGTAAATCCTCATTAAGATTATTTCGTTTCTTTGCTTACCTATCATAACCACTATTAATTTTTTCTAACTTTTATCCACCTCTCCGAAGGAAGCCCTTTAGAGAGTATCAGTTTCTTGCTTAGATATTTATAACATAGTTCAATAGTTTTTTAAATTAAAACAAACACCCATGCTACCAAACTACTCAGACTGTAGAAGAATCTTACTTATGCTCATAGCATCTTTATTTCTAATCAACATCTCTTTTGCGCAAGCCGATTTGACGGTGAACATGCGTACCAATTCAGCTACTTTTGCGCCTTGGACTTTCGTGACGTATTATGTTACAGTCAAAAACCTTTCTCCGACTAATGCATCCTCTGGTGTTGTTTGCAATTTTCCTATGCCTGTCGATGGTCGTTACAACTGTGCCAAACTCAGTAAAGGTGAGTGGCGTGCTTGGGAAACAACAGGTCCCTGGAACATCGGTACAATTCCCGCAGGCGATTCTGCAACGCTACAAGCGACCATGTTTTGCATGGATGCACCCACTATCATCGGCACAGCAACTGTTTCGGCGACAACGTCCGACCCCCTCAGTACAAACAACATCACAACGAAGACCGTAACTAAAGGTGCACAAGCTCCTTTCCTTGCGTGTACGGCAACGACAACCAGCAATGATTCAATTGATTTAGAGTTGACTCTCACTTCAAACAATCTTGAAGCAAATGTTAATGCGATAGAGTCTTATGTCTTAACTATTTTCAATAAAAGTTCTAAAAATGCAACTGGCGTAAAGGTCAAGTTGCTTTTACCCGCTACTTTGCAATACAGCACACACAATGTGGCAGGCTTAGGTACTTATAACCCAACAACAGGTATTTGGGATATTGGCGACCTCGGTAGCAATTCTAATCATGCTATGACTTTGAATGGGAAAGTATTACAAGGCGGTCCCATAAAAGTATCAGCACAAGTCACGGCAGCAACCGAACCCGATATTGACAGTCAACCCAATAATTACGGAAGTTCGGCAGTTCAAGACGATGAAAAAGACTTAAATATAACTGGTATGCTTGCCGATTTGTCCATTACAGCAAATGTTGCAGTTGGTACACCGGCACAATTGACGCTCGGCAGCCAAGTCTCTTTTGTCGTTAATTTGACCAATTCGGGTCCAACGAGGGCGGATGGCGTGAAAATCCGCGCTTATCAACCGGTAGGCATGTCTTATGTTACGTCAACAACGAGTATTGGCGTTTATGACCCCTCAGTAGGCGTATGGTTATTGTCAACAACGCCCGATGGAACGGGCAATAAGCCTGGGTTTACAATTCAACCAAACACTACGCAAACTATGACGATGACGTTTATGGTCAATCAAACTGGTAATTTGGTGTTTGATTCAGAAGTACGTTCATCTAATACGCCTGACCCGAATTCAACACCTTCTAATAATGTGTTGACCGAAAATGATGAAGCACAAGTGACCGTAACGGTGACAAACTCTGTTGATCTAACGGCTGCCGACTTAGAATTGAGTCAAACACTCATCAAAAATCCTGTGAATGCAGGAGATTCTGTGGTTTACTCTATTGGTATTTACAATCGAGGTCCTGCGACAGCAACAAATATTGTCGTCAGCCACCTCATTCCTGCTGGTATGACGGTTGTGGCGAACCCCTCAGTAGGTACGTATGCGAGCAACAATTGGAACATCGCTTCATTGGCAGTCAATGGTACAGCTGTTTTAACATTTAGAGGTCTTGCAGGTTGTTTAACAACCACATCACAACATTTTGCACAAGTGCAATCAGCAACGCAAAACGACCCAGATTCACCGCATGGCAATGATTCCAATCAAACGGCTAACGAAGACGATGAAGCGTCTGTTTTCTTTGGAACCACTAATTGCAATACACTATTGGCAGACCTTGAATTGTCAACAACTGTCTTGAAAACGCCTGTTTTGAATGGTGATTCCGTTGTTTTCCAATTGGTTTTAACGAATAAAGGCGCACAACCTGCAACAGCCGTTACGGTTAAAGATGTTTTGCCAACTGCATTAAACATCTCAATCATCAACCCCTCCGTAGGGACTTTTGCGACGAATATTTGGTCGGTCGGAAACCTCGCTGTCAATCAAACAGTCTCTTTAACCTTTCGTGGAAAGGTCACTGCATTGACAACAGC
>JANMJN010000230.1:0-2991 GCA_031371355.1 Saprospiraceae bacterium | reverse complement strand
AGGGGAACTTGATTTTGCTTTTCATGGTCTTGATTTTATTGTTAACAGAACTGCTCGTACAGATAGCTGGAGTTCTAAAGAATTATTAGGTGATAAGGGACCAATATTTCTTATGCCAGGTACTCGTATAGCATATAATTTGTTGGATGCAGGTAATTGGCTATGGGGCAATGCGATGAATAGAATGGGATATTCTCTCCAAGATGCCTTATATTATGCAAAACTATATGACCCTTCTAATCCAATTGCAGATCAAAGAGCTATCGCTAATGGCTGGAATGCTTATAAACCAAAACCATAAAATCATGAAAAAATTACTATTCATTTCTTGTTGTTCATATTTAGTATGTTGTTGCAGTTCCGAAAGAAGACGAACTTATTCGTGGACTCATCCCTCACCCTCAAATATACTTATGGAAGATTGCCGTCTTAAAGACTCTTTAATTAACCTTAATCTGCTGCCTTCAACCTGTTCTTGCAAAAATGTTGAAATAGGAAAGGAAGAATTCTGTGATTCTCTTTTTTTCAAATGTTTAAACAAAAATAAGTTTTAAAATAGACAGATTAAGTCGTTGATACCCCTCAGTATTCCGCCCCAAAAGCGGACATACTGAGGGGCTTTTTATTTACCTACATTAGCAGCGGCGATGGCTTATGTGCCAAAACACTCAAACGCAACGTAAACAAACATTAAAGCGTTAGGTTGAAGGTTTAGCGTTTAAGGGTTTACATGTTGTAAAAAAAATCTTTACCCTTAAAAATAGCGTAATGTCAACAAAAACATCTAATTTTGCAGCCCAATGATGAAAAATTTCGTAACACTCCTGTTATTTAGCCTTTTAATGGCTTCAACTGCTTGTAAAAATGAATTTGACAAGCTACGTGCAAGCGGTGACGTTAAGTTACTGACACAAAAAAGTTTAGAATACTACGAAAAAGGAGACTATGCGAAAGCCCAAACCTTGTTCGAGTTGATTATGCCGAGTTTGAAAGGACAAAACATACTTGAAGAAATCTCGTATAAATATGCCTACTCACATTATTATTTGAGAAATTACAGTTCGGCAAATTTCTATTTCAAAAACTTTGCTTTGACGTTTGCCAATTCACCTTTGCGTGAAGACGCTGAATTTCAAGCGGCTTATGCGGAATACAAGCAATCGCCGTCGTTTAGACTTGACCAATCCAGTTCAATGAAAGCGATTGAAGGGTTTCAGTATTTTTCTAACAACTTTCCTGAAAGCAAGCGTGTCAAAGAATGTAATAAGTTGATTGACGAGTTGCGCCAAAAAATGGAGCATAAAGCTTTTGAAGAAGGGACACTTTATTATAACATTTCTCGTTATCAAGCATCTATTCAAGTTTTTGAAAATTTGTTAAAAGATTTTCCAGAAACTTCAAATGCTGAGGAAATTCGTTTCTTAATATTGAAAGCGGAATATGAGTTCGCAAAAAATTCAATTTATGAGAAACAATTGGAGCGTTATAAGTTAGTTGTCGAAAAACATAAAGACTTTAAAGATAAGTTTCCAAAAAGCCGCTTTCAAAAAGATGCGGATATTTATTTAAAAAATACCAATAATAAAATAAAAGAATTCACAAATGTCAGATATCAAAACCAAAGTGCAAGGTCTTGACCCAAATGTTCAAGCACGCGACATCGTCGCTGTTGTCGGTGGTACAGGTAATATTTATGAGTCGCTCAATGTTGTCACTAAACGCGCCCGTCAGTTGGCGATTGATTTGAAGCATGAGTTGAACAACAAATTGCAAGAATTTACCATCAATACCGATACAATAGAGGAAGTGCAAGAAAATAAAGAACAAATCGAAATATCGAAGTTCTACGAACGCTTGCCAAACCCCTCAGTAATCGCACTCGATGAGTTTATGAAAGGTGAAATCCACTATCGCTATCCTGCGGAAGAAAGAAAGAAAAAGTAATTCATTTGTAATGATGAATGATGAATGATGAATGATGAATTGATAAAAATGATTCATCATTCATCATTCATAACTCATCATTCTATGAAAGTTATCCTTGCCATATCGGGCAGCATCGCCGCCTATAAATCTGCCTTTTTGACCCGCCTTTTGGTCAAAAAGGGGGTAGAAGTTCAAGTGTTGATGACTGATTCTGCACGTCAATTCATCACACCTTTGACGCTTTCGACTCTTTCAAAACGTCCTGTCATTTCCGAAATTATCTCTGACGCCGCTTGGAACAACCACGTCGAACTCGGCTTGTGGGCTGATGCCTTTATCGTCGCACCCGCAACCGCTACGACATTATCGAAAATGGCTGCGGGCAATGCGGATAATATTGTTACAGCCACTTACCTGTCGGCACGTTGCCCTGTTTTCGTTGCGCCAGCAATGGATTTGGATATGTGGACGCATGGTGCCACCCTTCGCAATCTCAATTTACTGAGGGGGGATGGTTGTCACATTATTCCTGTTGGACATGGCGAGTTGGCAAGCGGCTTGGTCGGCGATGGGCGAATGGCTGAACCAGAGGACATTGTAGCTTTCCTCGATGCCTTTTTTGCCAAAAAAAAAGATCTTTTACATAAAAAAATACTCATCACAGCAGGACCAACATACGAGGCACTCGACCCTGTGCGTTTCATTGGCAATCGCTCGTCGGGTAAAATGGGCTATGCGATTGCGGAGGAATTGGCTGAACGGGGCGCAGAAGTGATTTTGATTTCAGGACCAACAAAACTAACATCGAATCACCCCTCAGTAATATGCCATAGAGTTGAGTCTGCACAGCAGATGTTTGATTTAACAACAACGGAATTTCCAAAATGCGATGCTGCTATCTTAGCTGCTGCTGTTGCCGATTATCGTCCAAAAGAAGTATCAGCCGTTAAAATCAAGAAAAAAGACTCAGAAATGAGCCTCGAATTAGAAAAAACGCCTGATATAGCGGCTCATTTGGGAAAGATAAAACAAGCACATCAGCGTACCGTTGGCTTCGCTTTAGAG
>JANMJN010000755.1:0-2477 GCA_031371355.1 Saprospiraceae bacterium | reverse complement strand
GCCGTTTCTAAACACCAACATCGCATCTTGTTGATTGGTAAACGTACAGTAACGAATGACGTTTTCTCTACTTTTAACAGAAACACTTTCGCTATCACCGAGACCTGTATTGTTGAAATAACAACGTTCAACAATGGTTCTTGAAATGTTCAAAGCTTCTGCGCCTAAACCAAGTCGAATCGGTTCGTTACCATTGTCGCCGCCAACACCGTAGTAGTTTTGGAAAGAACAGTATCTGATTTTGTGATAACCAATGACGGTTGGCGAAGTAGAGATTTGTATGGTGCAACCGATTTCCGCCGTTGCAGGTTTCTTTTCTAAATTGCAATACGTAATCTGATTGTATTGCGTACCCGCTTTTACTTCAATATACTTTTTGGCGGAATAACCACTGAAATTCAATTGCGTCAAGGTGTTATTGCTGCCATACACTTCAATTAAATAAGCTGTTCCAATATCGCCTGACGTAAATTGGAAACCACTGAACGTGATGTAATTACCGTTGATATTAATGTCATCCGTACCGTTCAAAAAGACACTGCCAGGCGTTGCCGCTTTGACCGTAATATTGCTTTTACCAATATTTAAAGTGACATTATTGTATGTACCGTTGGCGAGGTTGATGATGTCCCCTGCGACCATTGTGTTGTTTATGGTATTTTGCAACGCGGAAATGGAACTCACGTTGTAAGTTGTGCCGTTGGCTTTGGTTAGGCTTATTAAGTTTAATCCAATAATGATAATTGCCAAAGAATTGTTTGTTACAAATGCTTGTAATCGCTTCATTTTATTATTTTATTTGTGAAACTAATGAAAATACTGAGGGGGATAGTTATTCACCTTTCCAAAAGTTTAAAACTTTTGGAAAGGTTGTACTTCCTACTTCTCCTGTGCTTTAAAATACGCCAACATCTTATCGTGCAACTCTTTTGACACCTTTTTATAAGCTTTGTCTTGGGCAAAATTGACCGTTTCGTTCGGGTCGAGTTTATAATCAAAAAGTTCGCTGCCGACCAAAAGTTCTTCTTTATACGGTTGATTGCTTCTAAAATTCTTCATCCAAACCGTGTATCTGTAACGCTCGGTGCGGATTGAATAACCCATGATACTCGTTGAGGCTTTTTGCGCGCCCGATTCGCCGTCGCCCGTGCCACCTCTTGGGTATTGGCTAACAGAATACTCTTTCACCTTTGCTTTTGCGTCGCGCATCAAAGGCACGAGGCTTTTACCGTCTAAATATGTGGGAATCGGTACGCCTGCTAAGTCGCAAAGCGTTGGAAATATGTCCACATACTCCGTTTGAGATGCCGTTTGAGACGGTTTTACTGAGGGGGATGCAATAATCATTGGTGTGCGTGTCGCTTGTTCAAAGTTGGAATGTTTGCACCAAAGATTGTGGTCACCCAAATGCCAGCCGTGGTCGCCCCACAAAATGATAATCGTATTATTTGTTAAACCCAATGAATCCAACGTATTGAGCAAAATGCCCACTTGTGCATCGGTGTAAGAAATAGCTGCATAATAGCCGTGAATTAATTCTTTTTGCTTGTCTTTTGGTAAAGTCAAACCCACTTCTTTTTGTGTTGTCGAAGCAATATAAGGTGGAATATCCGTGTAAGCACGTATCTCACCCGCCGTATGATAGGCAGGTTCTACGGGGTTTTTCGTTGCATCTTGAAATTCTGCCGTTGGCATATCTTCTCTTTTGTATAAATCCCAATATTTTTGGGGTGCCACGAAAGGCAAATGTGGTTTGGCGATGCCAACTGCGAAAAAGAAAGGCTCGTTTTTCTTACTCAACTGTGCTAAAATATCGCGGGCTTGCAAAACATTTGCGCCGTCGTTGTACGCATAGTCTGGTACGTCCGCATTTTCGGTGGTTGGTTTGATTTTAGCTTGCGCGTAGTCGTTTGCATCGGCTTTGTTCATGCCTTTATCGGCAGCTTCTTTTAGGTATTTTTCACCTAAAGCGCGTGTTTCGGGCAATTGATAGCGTCCGAAGATAGGCTCATCGTACTTGCCGTAATATTTTTTATTGGTTTTGTAATACGGCACACTCCATGAGGGTTTGTCCAATTCTTTATCCACACAACGCGGGTCATAAACTTTGCCAATACCTTGTGTCGAATAACCTTGCGTAATCAAATATTGTGGCAAACTGACAATATCGGGATTCTTATCGCGCATTCTCGTTTTCAAATCCCAGATTTTCGTATAATCGGGACGTTTGCCCGTCATCAAACTGGCGCGTGTCGGACCACAAACCGCTTGTTGACAATAGTTGCTTTTAAAAATAGTGCCCATGCGTGCCAAACGGTCAATGTTTGGCGTTTTAATCATGGTGTTGCCGTAGCAACCTAAAATGGGTTTTAAATCATCAATGGCGATGAAAAGGATATTGGGCTTTGCTTTTGGCTGTGCAAAGGCGGTTATAGCATTTATGAATAATGCTAAAACAATAAGTAATGGGCTGATTC
>JANMJN010000205.1:0-6358 GCA_031371355.1 Saprospiraceae bacterium | reverse complement strand
CTTGTGTTTCATACGGATTTAAAGAAAAATCAGTGAAAACCTGTCGAATCAGTGTCATCTGTGGTCTAATCTAAATCGTTATTACATCTTTTAAAAATATCAAAACAATGCAAATAACGCATCTACACATATTACCCATTTTAGTTTCAGTTTTTTTAATGAACAACTGCTCAAATCAAACATCCAAAAGCAGTCCTTCCCTATCAATGACGGAACAACATATCGCTCAATCAGATTCAAGTACAGGCAATGAAATAGCTGCCCTAAACTACTCGCCTAAAATGTCGGGATTGAGTTTCGTTGCGCCACCACGACCTTTTACAGGTGCGGTGATGAACGAAGTCAAGTCCATCAATGCCGATTGGATAGCGACAATTCCTTATGCTTTTACGCGCGTTGGCGAAGCGGCAGTTCACTTTGATCAATTTGGTGGGCATTGGTGGGGCGAGCGTCTCGAAGGTGTTCGTGTGACAATTGACTCGGCACATAAAGCAGGGATAAAGGTCATGTTGAAGCCACAAGTGTATGTGCCAGGCGGTTGGGTAGGGGGTTTGGACTATGCCACGGATGCAGAATGGGAAAAATGGGAGCGTGATTATGAAAAATACCTCATGAGTTTTGTCAATTTGGGCATTGAGATGAACGTCGAAGCGATTTGTATAGGTACTGAATTTAAAATGAGTACAGCCAAACGGGAATCCTTTTGGCGTGGTTTGATTGCTAAAATTCGCCAAAAATATAAAGGAAAGTTGACTTACTCCTCAAATTGGGACGAATACCCCGTCATTCCGTTTTGGGACGCTTTGGATTTTGTCGGCATCAATGCTTATATGCCTTTGTTGGACAAAGAGACCCCCTCAGTATCGGAGCTGTGCGAAGCATGGAAACCCTATTTTGAACAAATTAAAACGTTTCAATTGAAAATAAATAAACCTATTGTGTTTACGGAATATGGATATATGAGTGTTGATGGTTGCGCGGGCAAAGGCTGGGAAGTGGAACGAAAGGTTAAGTCATTAAATATCAATGAGTTAGCACAAACAAATGCCTTAGATGCTTTGCACAAAACATTTGCAAAAGAGACGTGGTGGCAAGGTGGTTTTCTTTGGAAATGGTTTCCCGACGGGCAAGGACATGAAGGTTATATCGAGCGCGACTATACCCCTCAAGGAAAACAAGCGGCTATGGTTTTACGGAAATGGCATCGTGCGTATAAGCCTATGTGATGTTGGGATATTAAGAACAAAGACGATAAGACTTCCTAAAAATGTAAGAAACGTTCAGGGAACTTTGAAAGTTCCCTGAACGTGTGCGTTATACTGAGGGGTCATTTTTCTCTAATAATTTTTACTTTACTCGTCATTATTTCATGTGATGGAATCACAACTCTTTCATTATCAGACACTTGTATTGTAATTGCCACATTGCTCATCTCGATAATCGTACCACGAATGCCATCAATTTCGATGACCATACCTTTTTGAAAATTTCGTTTATTGAAAAAACCGGCTAATATATTCGACAATACCTCGCGCGATGCAAAGCCATAAGAAATGGATGCTGCCAACAGAATAGCGCCAATGAACATCAACAAATTCGTTGACAACAAGCGCGTATCTACTTTCGCCTGTTCTAAAGCCGTCAGAATGACCATGATAAACAAGACGTAATATATCACCGTCGAAAGTATGCGCCCCGTACTGATGCCCAACGAACTTGTGCCACTGCGCACGAAATCACGTACCAGCGTTGAGATATATGCACCAATAGCAAAAATGAGAATACCTGTAACGAGGTTGGGCAAATACTCCAAAAATCGTTGAATTTGGTACGAAACAGCCGTCCAATTCAGTGTTTCTGCTGCTGAAGCGATGATGAGTAGGACAAGAATCCAATAAATGAAACGCCCGATAATGGTACTCGGTGTCAACTGAATACCGGCTTGATGCAAGAAGCCCGTCAGTTTGAGCCGCTCTGCAAAGTTGTCAAATTTGACCGTTCGAAGCAGTCGCTCGAAGCCGCCCGATACCAATCGCGCCAACAACCAAGCGATGACAAAGACAATGACCGCACCCAAAATACTCGGGATTGTCTCCATAAATTTTTCAGCAAAAACACGGAGTGACTCCGCGAATAAATCCCACAATCTTTGCAAGCTGTTCATTTTTATTTATTTAAAATTTCAGACTAAAAAATATAGTGCTTTATATTTATTCACCATTAAATTATTCCTCCCCCCTCAGTATCGGTCAACCTATCACGATATTTTTGTTTCAAAACGTTGAACAAGCGTTCATTTTCATTGAAACTATACTCGCTTTCAGGCAAGGCATCAATAACATCAGACTGTACCTGAATAAATTTAACCGTAAAAAGGTCAACAATATCAGCGACTAAGCTGGTCGCATCAATCGTGCTGAACACAGCATCTTTCAATTTAAAATCGGGAAAATCTATTTTTTCAGATTGGCTCCCCAGTTGTTGAAAGAGATTGGCTAAATTAGTTTCTTGATTTTCCATATCCAAAAGAGTTACTTATTTTGTTTTTTTTCTAAATTTTCAATCAAATCTGCCAGTCTATCGCGGCTACGTTTAAGGCGCATTTTTATGGCGGACTCGCCGATATTCAATGATTCGGCAATATCTTTGACACTCATACCGTCTTGATAGCGCATCATCAAAAGGATTTTATCATCGGTATTGAGTTTTTCAAAAACGACTTCTAATTGTGTAAGCTTTAAGTCTTGCAACAATTTACTTTCGAGCGATGCGTCATCATTAGCCACCGTTTCAAGTTCATATTCAGAATATCCAGAAAAATCTAAGCGTTTTTGTTTGGTCAGATAATCCATACAATAATTGTAGGTAATGGAGTGTACCCACAAAGAAAAAGCCGCCGTTCCCTTAAATTTTGCCAAATTCATAAAGATTTTGACCATAATATCATGGGTACAATCTTTTGATGCTTCTCTATCTTTTATCAGACTCAGGCATTTATGAAAAATCCGACCTGAAAAGCGGTCATACAGCACTTCGAGCAAGTGCTGCTCCCCTCCCAGTATACGCTCCACGATTTCTTCGTCAGATAGAGGAGATTGCTTGTCTGTTGATATTTTAACGGATTTAAAAAGTGCCATGTAGTTTGTTATACGGTATTCAGATACTTGGTATTCGGAAACTCGGATATTCGGTATTCGGAAACTCGGTATTCGGAAACTCGGTATTCGGATATTCGGGACTCGAAAAACGAATACCGAATATCCGAATACCGAGTACCAAGTATGGGCGAAATTAAGACAAGTTTTCTCTTCTTAATGAATTTTCGGTGTTTTCATTGAATAATTTCCTTATTCAGGTTCAAAAGGTGGGATTTGTTGAGGAAAATCCGAAACTTGTGTTGTTTTCCCAAAACGACTCATACCAATTTTCAAAGCACCTGTTTCGGTATAACGTTGAATATTAACGAATTTATAACCCCACAACACTTCTTCTGCGCCAAAATAGGAAAATTCCTTGAACAAAACTTGCCGATGCGCTTCATCAAAAACTTTAACTTGAACAAAAAATTCCATCGAAGCACTGATAAAAGCCTCGTGCGTTAGACCCCACAATGGGCTCTTATCGTCAATGATGTGAACAACAGTCCACGGAACGGATAAAAAAGGGATTTTTGAGCGTATCAAAGGCAGATTATAAAATCGTTTTTTATAACGACCTTGAACAATTTCAAGCTTAATTAAATCCAAAGTGACTTCAACGTCCACCAATTTGTTCTCATATTCATTAGCAAGCATAAATTTGAGGGCAAAACCGCCTAGAAAATTATCAAAAACGGCAGTTTTACTCAAAGCAACTTCAACACGTGGCTGTGTAAATTTTGTATAAAACAAACCCGTTACCACCGAAAAAAATAGCCACCCCAAGAAAGATTCGAAAGAAACGATTAAATTCGTTACGAAACAAGTCGGATGAATAACGCCGAAACCAACGGTTGTAAATGTTTGGGTACTAAAGAAAAAAAAGTCGAAAAACCAAAATTTTGAATTTACGTTCATACCTGCCAAGCATTCAGCGCCACCTATCAGCCAATAAACGATAGAAAACAAGAGGTTTATCAAGATATAAGTCACAAAGGCATATAAAAACAACATCTGCCATGACATCGTAATCAATAGATTAAAAACACGAAATGAGTTGAGCGTATCTTTATCAACGTTCAACTCACCATCCCGTCGGAGCAAACGAATGGGGCGAGTTTGCCTTTTGTTGATTTTTAGTCGTTCTTTATCCATATCACTATTGGCTTTTGTCTCAAAATTATAAAAAATAAATACAAAAGACGATAAGATTCAAGGAGAGTCTTATCGTCTTTTAGTTTATTTTTCAAAAGCTGCCTTAGGCTAAAACCGATTCACTCCGCCGTTTTTCCCACGTCCAAGCAGTGCGCATAATATCTTCAATCGAACGCTCTGGCGACCAACCTAATTTAGCTTTGGCATTGTCATTATTGGCATAAATCGAAACGACATCACCCGGACGGCGTTGCCCTATACGGTAATTGAATTTTACGCCCGTTGTGTTTTCAAAAGCATGAATCGCTTCCAAAACAGTGACGCCATCGCCTGTTCCGAGGTTAAAAACTTCGTAATTATCTTCATTTTTTTGCTTCAACACATATTCCATCGCTAATGTATGAGCGTGTGCAATATCCATCACATGGATATAATCACGAATACAAGAGCCATCTCGGGTGTCATAATCATCGCCAAAAACAGTTGTTTCTGCACGTTTGCCAATCGCTGTTTCAGTGATAACAGGCACGAGGTTGAGGGTCGCATACAACGGCGACTCGCCCATCAAACCACTTTCATGCGCCCCTGCTGGGTTGAAATAGCGTAAAGAAATGAAATTACCAAAGGGATGAATGAGCGCGAAATCCTCCAATATGTCTTCACCAATTTGCTTCGTGCGGGCATACGGGCTTTCGGCATCTTGACGTTTCGTGTTTTCCGTAACAGGCAGCTCTTTGGCATTGCCATAAACAGAACACGATGATGAAAATATGAGATGTTTAATTTTAAACTCTTCGAGGCAGGTCAAAATATTGAGCAAACTATCGAGGTTGTTGCGATAATACATCAGCGGTTTTTCAACCGATTCACCCACAGCTTTCAAAGCGGCAAAGTGAATAATACCCGAAATATCTGGATTTTCAAGGAAAACACGGCGTGTTTGCGCCAAATTGCAAAGGTCAACTTCGTAGTTTTGGACTTTTTTGCCTGTAATCTCTGCGATGCTCTCCAATACTGAGGGGTCTGAATTGACATGATTATCAACTGTAATGACATCAAAGCCATTGTTTATCAAATCAACAACGGTATGACTTCCAATGTAGCCACATCCGCCTGTTACCAATACTTTATTCATAATTTGTTGTGTATAAGTTTAAAAAATGAGTTATTTAATGAGATTTTGTTACTATAAAAATAGCAACATTTGCACGAGGGTTTCATAAAGGCAAATGTATAATTTTCATGCCAAATAACACAATCGCTTAACTGACCCCTCAGTATTTTTTATTGACGAAGTTTCAACAACGCTACATTTTCAACATGGTGCGTATGTGGGAACATATCCACCGGGCGCACTTTCACAACATCATATTTCTCATTCAATATTGCCACATCGCGGGCTTGTGTCGCAGGATTACAACTCACGTAAATGAGTTTAGGTGCTTCTAATTGGAGTAACATCCTGACAACCTTCTCATGCATACCCGCACGCGGCGGGTCAGTGATAAGGACATCGGGTTTGCCATGTCTTTTTGCAAATTCAGTCGTTAAAATATCTTTGACATCACCCGCATAGAAGGTCGTATTGATGAGTCCGTTTCGTTCCGCATTGTCCCTTGCATCTTCAATAGCAGGTCCTATTTCCTCGATACCGACCACATGACCCACTTTGTCCGCGAGGTACAAAGCGATGCTGCCGATGCCTGTGTATAAATCATAAACGTTTTCATCGCCTTGAAAATCGCAGAAATCAACTACGGTATCGAACAGCCGTTCCGCTTGTTTGGTATTGGTCTGAAAAAACGATTTAGGCCCAATTTGGAAACGCACATTACCGAGCATTTCTTCCACATATCCTTTTCCTGAATACGTAATCATTGGTAAATCAAGGATAAAGTCGTTCAGTTTTGGATTGACACAATAAATAATGGTCGTTATTTGTGGGTACTTTTCAGCAATGGCATCTAAAAGTCGTTTAATACGATCGGCTTTATTTTCTTTGACGCTGACAATAATCATGATTTCACCCAACGTTGTTATCCGAAACAGGATGTGCCGCATGAAGC
>JANMJN010000195.1:0-3034 GCA_031371355.1 Saprospiraceae bacterium | reverse complement strand
TCTATTTGGATTTGTCCATACGGCGTTTGATAGTTTTTTTTTGAACCCCTTTACTCGTATAGCGTTCGCCATGCATTTCTATGGCTTTACCATCTGTATCACATTGTTTTAAGGCGCTCGCTGTCGTTGTCTGACCTATTTGATTCACCAAGCCTTGAATCTGTTCTTCCATACTCAGCATATCGCCTTCTAATTTGATTTTTACTTCATAGGTCAATTCTGACCCTTCTTGTTTTAATAATTTAATTTCCATCAGCTTTTTTTCTCAAAGATATCTATTTTTATCTCTTACATCAAAATGGGGTTGCACCCCTCGGTTGAAGAGTTGTTAGAATCGATTGGTGTTTTGAACGTTTTTAACTGCTAATAATCTAAGGAGGAGAATAGTTCTATTACAAAGTATCGAAACTATCGTTTGGTTAATATTAAACCGCTATTGGTCATCCAATATCATCTATTGAATAACCAATAACGATTCAACGAATTCCAGAATTAATTGGTTTTATTGCTTGTAACTTCTGCGATACCTGTTCCTGTTTTTCCATCTCTTTTATGAACTATGAGCTTCGCTTCTTCTTTCAGCAATTCAAGTTTTGTATTGACACCATCAATGAATTCATGGAATTTATTGCCTAATTCATCAACATATTCTTCGCCTTTATTAGAAATCTTTCTCCGAGTAGCTGTACCTTTATCTGGAGCAAATAAGATACCTAATGTCATGCCCATGGCAACTCCTGCCGCAGCACCTAATAGAATTTTTAGTGAATTTTTCATAATCTAACATTTTTTAATTGTTGAAATAATGTTTTAATTACCAAGTCAATCAAATACACTTTTAGTATCCCCTTAGTAATAAGGTTCTGAAATAAAGCGAGAATTGATTTTCTATAAATCTGATTAACTTTGAAAGATGTATTAAATAAATAAAAATGCCCATCATTAAATTGCAAAATTGCACTTTATGGACATTTAAAAACAATGATAGCTATCACTTTAAGCATTGATAGGTGTCAAAATATATTATTGCTTTTAAAACAAGCCTCGTTTAGACACAAAAAAACCAAAAATTAGCTGAAATAGCAGCCTCTTGTATTTGACAAAAAATTAAGTTTTTAATCAAAATTAATGGTTAAAATTTATGAATAAACGTACCTTGCATCTATAAATATCAATCTAAAAAGACCTAAAATAGCCTATTTTTCTAACCAATTAAATATGCTTTCAAATGAAAAACCATACAACTAAGACACCACTTTTCAACACGCTTCGAAAAGCCCTCCGCATGGCTATCTCTGCCAACAAAAACCAAGCATCTTCGGAAGAAATGGTGCAACGTGCCGATGAAGCCCGTATTACTCGTCGTAAATTCATCGAAAATACAGGCAAAATACTCATCATTGGCGGTCTAACAGGCTTGAATACTGAGGGGGTCTTTGGTCGCGCTTTATTCCCAAAAACACCGCCGCGCATTGTCATCGTTGGTGCAGGTATCGCAGGACTTAATGCCTTGCATACTTTTAAGAAAGCTGGATTAGATGCGACTGTTTATGAAGCATCTGGGCGTACAAGTGGGCGTATGTTTACTGTCCAAAACGCCATGGGTGAAGGCACTTGGACAGAATTTGGCGGTGAATTCGTTGACACAAACCACAAGGATATGTGGGACTTAGCAAAAGAGTTTAACCTCGAACTCATTGACTATGCCCAAGCATCTGAAAACGCTTTGACCAAAGAAGTCTTCTTCTTTGATGGTAAAAACCATTCATTAAAAGAGGTTGTCGAAGCATTCCGTGGTTTTGCAGACAAAATTGCTGCCGATGCTGAACGTTTGCCCGACAATATGAGTACCGAAGGTTATAAAACCAAAGACCCTTATATCAAAAAACTTGACCGCATGTCGTTGTCTGAATACCTCGAAAAGATAGGTGCTAAGGGTTGGATAAAAGAATTCATTGAAGTCGCTTATGAATCAGAATACGGTTTGTCGCCACAGGTACAGTCGGCTATCAATTTGCCGATTCTTATCTCTACGGATACTGAGGGGGGCAAATTTGAGTTGTTTGGAGAGAGCGATGAGCGTTATAAAGTGCGCGGTGGCAACCAATCTATTCCCGATGCCATCGCTAAGAAGTATCCTGAACATATCCAACTCAATCGTTCATTAGAAGCCATTAGCCGCACTTCAAACCAGTATAATTTAACCTTTTCTGGCATGAAAGACACTGTTAAAGCGGATTATGTGGTTATTGCTATACCGTTCTCACGACTACGGAACGTGGATATTCGCCTTCAAATGCCCCAAGTTAAATGGGATGCTATCAATACAATGGGTTTTGGTACGAATGCCAAACTGATGATCGGCATGAATAAACACTTTTGGCGCGAACAAGGTTTTCAAGGCTTATGTTATTCCGATATAGGTATTCCAAATGGTTGGGACAATGCCCAATTACAGACAAAAGATACAGAAACGGCTGGTTTGTCTATCCTTTTCGGTGGTCCTTCAGGTATCGCTCTGGGAAAAGGGTCGGTTGGCTCACAAAAAGACAAATATCTCCCATTATGGGACAAAATATATAAAGGCGCAACCGAAAACTTCAACGGCAAAATGGCACGGATGCACTGGCCTTCTTACCCTTACGCTCTGGGTAGCTACATTTGTTATCGAACTGGGCAATATACGAGTATTGCAGGTGCGGAAGTCATGCCA
Source organism: Saprospiraceae bacterium (assembly GCA_031371355.1). Classification (GTDB taxonomy): domain Bacteria; phylum Bacteroidota; class Bacteroidia; order Chitinophagales; family Saprospiraceae; genus JAAFJT01. The sequence goes on along the minus strand of JANMJN010000195.1, from coordinate 321 downwards.
ATTGGCAATGTCTTCTTTGCAGGTGAACATTGTGGCGGTGATTTTTCAGGGTTTATGAATGGGGCTGCTAAAAGTGGTCGTGAAGCAGCGGAAAAAATCGTTTCTAAAGTGGCTATTAAATTTTAAACTTGTAATATCCATTAAGTATCAAGATAAAATTATTTAGGAACATATTTTTGTTCTTATCACATAGGTCGATAGGCTGTTTCACATCGAAAACATAAGACTTTTTGTAAAGTAAACTATGTTTTCTATGTGAAACAGCCTATCTACCTATGTGATAAGAACAAAAATATGTTCCTAAATAATTTTATCTTGATA
>JANMJN010000181.1:0-2366 GCA_031371355.1 Saprospiraceae bacterium | reverse complement strand
AACGCTTATTTTAAGTTGGCTGAAGGCAAAAATATAGAATCTCTCGCTGATGGCTCTTTTTTGATTGATGGGCAGTATTATCTCAACGTTTTGTCAACTGAAAAACCGATGATTCGGGAGATAAACGGACAAAAAGAGTTGATTGTAGTGGCAAATACGGGCGTTAAATATGAAATTGCGTGGTAGTAGGCACAACCTTGCGAAGGTTTTGAACCTTCGAAAGGTTTATTTCTAATTAAAAATTGATTTCAAATCATGAAAAATATAAAATTCATCTTATTCGCATGCCTTTTCCTCAACGCACCGCTGTTCGGTCAAGACGACCCTAATGCGCCTGCTGTTAACAAAGACAAATTGCGTGTCCAAAAAGAGGACGACTATTATAATATTGTCACGATGTCTGTGCCAGACGACATTTTACTCGAAGTGGGTGGCTTAACCACAATGCCCGACGGTCGTGTTGCCTTGTGTACGCGGCGCGGCGATGTGTGGATGGTCGAAAACCCCTATGGCGCAGGCGGCAAATCACCGAGTTATACACTATTTGCTTCAGGATTGCACGAAGCACTCGGTTTGGCGTACAAAAACGATGCCCTTTACGTGGCACAGCGCGGCGAATTGACCAAACTGGTTGATGAAAACGGCGACGGCAAAGCCGATTTGTATGAAACTGTCTATGCATGGCAACTCAGTGGTTACTATCACGAGTACTCCTTCGGTCCAAAGATTGCATCCGATGGCAGTTTCTTCGTCACCGGCAACGTCGCTTTTGGCGATGAAGAATGGTGGCGCGGCGAAAGCCGCGTACCGATGCGTGGTTGGACGATGCACATCACGCCTGATGGCAAAATGGAGCCTTGGGCAACGGGTATGCGCTCGCCGTGTGGTTTGGGTATGATTGACGGCGAGTTTTTCTATTCAGACAATCAAGGCGACTGGATTGGTTCTGGTGGTATCTGGCACGTCACCAAAGGCAGCTTCACAGGACATCCTGGTGGCTTGCGTTGGACGGACAAATTGCCCAATTCACCTGTCAAATTGACCACAGAACAACTGTATGCCAAGGTTGACCCACGTAAAAACAAGAATACTAACGGTTTTTATATCAAACCTGAAAACGACGAAAGCATGACCCCTCAGTATTTCTATGAATTAAAAAAGGATTTTCCAGAAGTCCGTGTGCCTGCGGTCTGGTTACCTCATGGTATCTTAGGTATCTCAAATTCAGAAATCCTGGTGGACAAAACGGGCGGCAAATTCGGACCATTTGAGGGGCAAGTCTTCGTTGGTGACCAAGGGCAAAGCAAGATTTCCCGCATCTTCCTCGAAAAAGTGAATGGTGAATATCAAGGCGCGTCTTTTGACTTCAGAAATAACTTCCAATCAGGCGTTTTGCGCATGACATGGGGACATGATGGCTCCCTGTTTGTCGGCGAAACCAATCGCGGTTGGGGTTCTGCTGGCGATAAAAATCAAGGATTTCAACGACTCATTTGGAATGGTAAACTGCCTTTCGAGATGAAAGCCGTTCGTGCCATGCCCGATGGCTTTGAGATTGAATTTACAAAGCCTGTTGACCGTGCATCGGCTGAAAACCTATCGTCTTATGTGCCACGCAGCTTTTTATACAAATACCACCCCGTCTATGGCAGCCCGCCGTCGAATGCAAAAGATATGACCGTCAAAGGCGTAAAAGTATCAAGCGATGGTTTGAAAGTACGAGTTGTCATAGATGATTTGCGGCAATACTATATCCATGAGTTGAAGTTAGAAGGAGTGGTAGATGCCGAGAAAAAAGAAAACTTGGTGCATCCAACGGCTTATTATACACTCAATAGCATCCCAACGGGTGAAAAATTGGCTGCTTCAGAAATGAAAACACAAAGAGCACCCGTTGCGAATGCCTCTGTAAGCACCCCCTCAGTATCAAAGGCAAAAACAACTAAAGTTACTAAACCGGCTGCGACTAAAACCGTTGCCAAAGCGCCCACGTTTGAAGAAATTAAACCCATCCTTCAAAAATATACGTGTACGGCTTGCCACGCACCTGACAAGAAGCTCATCGGACCGGGCTACAATGAAGTGGCTAAACGGGGCTATTCAAATGATAAAATCGTTCAATTGATTTGGAAACCAGAACCTAAAAACTGGCCCGGTTACTCGACTGAAATGGCACCGATGCCCCAAGTACCAAAAGCTGACGGCTTGAAAATAGCGGCTTGGATTAATTCGTTGAAGTAAATAGCTCCCTCAGTATCAAAACAAAAAAGCCTTGATAATCAACTGATTATCAAGGCTTTTAAAGTTTGTGGCGGAGACAGGACTCGAACCTGTGACCTTTGGGTTATGAGCCCAACGAGCTACCA
>JANMJN010000178.1:0-4233 GCA_031371355.1 Saprospiraceae bacterium | reverse complement strand
GCATTGATAACTTGACCGTCTTCAACTGATAAATAAGCACCAACTGGAATCGTAAACGATTTGAGTTCATCACCGTCTTTGTCAACGATTTTGACCATCGGAACAATACGTTTTTGACGCGCTTCAATGATGATTTTTTCAGCAAAGCCTGTCTGGTCGTCGCGGTCTTCACGGTAAGTGGCACCTTCAATCAAACCATCGTACTTGATGAAACCAGTTTTATCCGAAACGATAACAGCGTTGAATGGATCCCACTCGCAGAGTTTTTCGTTACGTTTTACTTCCTGACCGTCTTTTACGAAAATCGTAGAGCCATACATAATATTGTTCGCTGCAAGGACTTTACCCGTTTTTGAGTCAACAATCCGCATCTCACCTGTACGTGAAATAACCCTTTCGATTGTCTCACCCGCATCTGTGGTATAACCAACGGTTAAGATTTCATCAAACTCAACTTTACCTGCAAAACGAGCCACCAATTCACTCTCTTGACGAGAAACCATTGCCGTACCACCGACGTGGAATGTACGCAATGTCAACTGTGTACCCGGCTCACCGATTGATTGTGCTGCGATGATACCAACGGCGTCACCCATTTCAGCAATACGTCCTGTCGCCAAGTTACGACCATAGCATTTTGCGCAGCAGCCGCGTTTGGTTTCACATGTTAAAACAGAACGAATTGTAACAGACTCAATACCAACACTTTCAATATATTTAGCGACATCATCACCAATAAAATCAGCTGCTTCGAGAATCAAAGCATCGGTTTCGGGGTGATAAATATCGTACAATGTATAACGTCCACGAATACGATTTGAGAGTGATTCGATTTCTTTATCGCCTTCTTTCAAAGCCGATGTTTCGATACCCCTCAATGTATTACAGTCTTCTTCACGAATAACCACGTCTTGCGCAACGTCAACGAGACGACGAGTCAAGTAACCTGCATCAGCCGTTTTCAAAGCCGTATCCGCCAAACCTTTACGCGCACCGTGGGTAGAAAGGAAGTATTCAAGTACCGAAAGACCTTCAATAAAGTTCGAAAGGATTGGGTTCTCGATGATAGCGCCACCTGTGTCACCTGACTTACGTGGTTTCGCCATCAAGCCCCTCATACCGCACAACTGCTTGATCTGTTGTTTTGAACCACGCGCTCCAGAGTCCAACATCATATATATGGAGTTGAACCCTTGTTTGTGTGCCGCCAATTCTTTCATCAACACATCTGTTACTTTGTTGTCGGCATTACCCCACTTATCTACGATTTGGTTGTAACGTTCATTGTTGGTAATCAAACCCATGTTATAAGAATCCCAAACTTCATCTACTTCTGCTTGTGCAGATTCCAACATCGATTCTTTTACTGACGGGGTTATCAAGTCACTCAATGTAAAGGATAAACCCGCACGGAATGACCAACCGAAGCCTAACTCCTTGATTTTGTCCAAAAAGTCAGCCGTTACAGCAAAGTTTGAACGGTGAATGACATCGCTGATGACGGCTTTCAGGTTACGTTTAGTCAAAACAATATTGATAAACGGTACTTGCTCAGGCACTGCTTCGTTGAACAAAACACGACCAACTGTTGTCGTCATGCGTTTGAACACCATTTTGCCATCTACCTCCGTGCGGACACGACATTCGATAGCTGCGTGCAAGTCAAGTTGACGCTCGTTATAGGCAATAATGACTTCTTCTGCTGAATAGAAACGCCGACCTTCGCCACGGCAAGGGTTTTCTGGGATAGACTTGCGTTCTTTTGTCAAATAATACAAGCCCAAAACCATGTCCTGTGATGGCAACGAAATCGGTGAACCGTCTTGTGGGTTCAAGATATTGTGCGATGCCAACATCAAAATTTGCGCTTCCAAAATAGCTCCGTGACTGAGGGGTACGTGTACCGCCATCTGGTCACCGTCAAAGTCGGCATTGAATGCACCGCAGACAAGCGGGTGCAACTGAATCGCCTTACCTTCAATGAGTCGAGGTTGGAACGCTTGAATAGACAAACGGTGAAGCGTTGGGGCACGATTGAGCATGACGGGGTGTCCTTTCAAGATGTTTTCAAGGATTTCCCAAATCACATTGTCCTTACGGTCAACCAATTTTTTAGCCGATTTAACCGTCTTAACGATGCCACGCTCGATAAGTTTACGAATCACAAATGGCTTGAATAATTCAGCCGCCATTTGTTTAGGCAAACCACACTCGTGCAATTTCAAAGTTGGACCGACAACGATAACCGAACGACCTGAATAGTCAACACGTTTACCGAGCAAGTTTTGACGGAAACGACCTTGCTTACCTTTCAAAATATCAGACAATGATTTTAATGCCCGACCGCCTTCAGCTTTGACAGCGTTTGACTTCCGTGAGTTGTCAAACAATGAGTCAACTGCCTCTTGCAACATACGCTTTTCGTTTCTGAGGATGACCTCCGGTGCCTTGATTTCCAAAAGGCGTTTCAAACGGTTGTTGCGGATAATCACACGACGATATAAGTCATTCAAATCTGACGATGCAAAACGTCCACCATCCAAAGGCACCAATGGGCGCAATTCAGGTGGCACAACAGGCAGATATTGGATAATCATCCATTCGGGCTTATTCTCTTTCACTAATTGCGCTTCGCGGAAAGCCTCAACAACACGAAGACGTTTTAAAGCCTCCGATTTCTTTTGTTGAGATGGTTCGCTGGCAGCAACATGACGTAGATGAGCAGACAAAGAGTCCAATTCAAGACGAGACAACAAGTCCAAAACCGCCTCTGCACCCATTTTTGCAACGAACTTATCAGGATGATAATCGTCCAAATTTTGATTGTCTTTTGGCAGCGTATCCAAGTGGTCGAGGTATTCCTCTTCCGTCATCAAGTCAAGTGGCTTGATCCCATCTTCACCTTTAACACCTGGATTACAGACGACATAGCGTTCGTAATAAATAATTGATTCCAATTTCTTACTCGACAAGCCCAAGATATAACCAATCTTGTTCGGTAAAGAACGGAAGAACCAGATATGCACCACTGGCACAACCAATTTGATATGCCCCATGCGCTCGCGGCGAACCTTCTTTTCAGTCACCTCAACACCGCAACGGTCGCACACAATGCCTTTGTAACGGATACGCTTATATTTTCCGCAATAACATTCATAGTCCTTCACAGGACCGAAAATGCGTTCGCAGAATAAGCCATCACGTTCGGGCTTATAAGAACGGTAGTTGATGGTTTCAGGTTTTAACACCTCACCATAGCTGCGCTCTAAAATTTCGTCTGGCGAAGCCAAACTAATGGTAATGCTGTCGAAAGCATTACTCGGTTTCGTAGATACTTTTTTTAATGACATATCTATATCGCGTTTTAACCTGTTTCAATATTACTCTATAAACTTCTTAACCCCCTCAGTATTGCGCCGTTTTAGCAAGCAATACTGAGGGGGTGTACGTTTTCCCAAGATTTATAATATATTGAGAGTCAAGCCTTTGAAAAAATTTAGATTAGAAATAATGCAGAAAATTTTTCGACAAAGTCGGGTATTTTTATGTGCGAAAAAAAATCCGCTTTTTCAAGCCTGCAAAATTAGGTATTTTTTGTGGGAAATAACTAATTTTTCATAAAAAATATTTTTTATTCTGGATGAATAAACTTGTGCTTTGCTCATGAAAATTCATCATTCCTAATTTATACTTCTTCATTACTTAAGGTTATTTGTATCTTCGTCAGTCTAATTCAAAAACTAAAAATTAGTATGCAAAACGAAACAGCAACCATCCCCTCAGTAAAAATCAACGACCCACGTACCATGAATGGCTGGGCGTTTTTTGATTGTGCTAACTCAGCCCACTCCTTAGTTATTACAACTGCCGTTTTTCCGCCTTTTTTTGCAGCCATCGCGCCCAAAGAGGTCTCGTTTTTAGGTTCAACCTTTTCATCAAGTGCGATGTTGGCTTTTGCAATAACAATAGCCTACCTTGTTATTGCGTTCACCTCTCCGATATTGTCAGGTATCGCAGATTATGGTGGGAAACGTAAGCTTTTTATGCGTTTTTTTACCATGTTAGGCGCATTTGCATGTATGGCTATGTTTTTTATGGAACGACCTGATGATTGGCAAATAGGTTTTTGGACGTATGTATTAGCCATGATTGGTTATGCAGGCGGCGTCGTTTTCAACAATGCCTACTTACCAATCATTGCCACACCCGATAAGTTTGACAGCCTTTCCGCAC
>JANMJN010000165.1:0-3321 GCA_031371355.1 Saprospiraceae bacterium | reverse complement strand
ATTGATGGCTTTGGGGTTTGCACCATTCATCTCAAAGCGAAGTAAATAACCACTTTCATTTTTAACTTTAAATTCATCGCGTGAGGATGGGTAAAGCTCAGAGTCGGGTTGACCTGAAGCAGATACCATCAATACGTTGTTGCTGATAAACGTTTTAACCTTTATACCCTCATCTTCGATTTCAAATTCACCAACATATTTTTGCAAATCAGCAACTGTTACTGTCCAAACGTCGGCACTTTGAATGGCAAGAAGTTTCTCTCTTGTTCCTTCATAATCTTTTATAGACAAAGCTTTTTTGTAATTCATAACGGCATTTATCGTATCCCCTTTAGCGAGAAAATAATCACCATATGAATCAAATACATTGAAATTTTGAGGATAATTGGCGATATTAAGCTTAAAAAAGCCTTCTGCTTGTTTCAAATGCTTACTATTTAAAGCATTGTAGCCCATCCCGTTAATGAGGTTTCGGAGGGACGGACTTTATACCCCATTTGTTTTGAGATATTGTTGAAGTGCTTTTCATATTTTTCTACCAAATCAAGGCTGGAATCTGTGAAGTCTTTAAACGTCAACTTCATTGGATAATAATCAAAAATAAAATGCAATGCATCGTATTCTGTAATGAGTGGAACTGAACCATGTGAATCATCGCCGTAGTATTTGCCTTTATATTTTAAGCCGTTTTGTTTATTGGCTTTAAAATGCTTATCTAATGCTAAAATGGAACGAATATGTCTTGTGCTACCGGAGGTATCCTTTTCTACTTTATTTATGTCCATCCCCTCCTCCATCGTGTTGGCAATGCCTAAATACAAAGAAACATTCTCGTATTTTTCAGTAGCCAGTACATTTTGGGCTTCGTCTAACAACTTTTGCTTATCCCACCACATACTGGGGTCTATACAGACATACGAATTGAACAATTTAGTATGGTGAACAAAGGTTTGCATGACCGCCAAACCACCAAAAGAATGCCCAATGAGCATTTTATAAGGCTCGGTTGGGTATTTTGAGTCAATAAAAGGCATCAGTTCTTTTTCGATGAATGAAATGAATTTTTCGCCGCCACCCGAAGTCTTTGAAAAAGCGCTGTCCATATAAGGAGGGTCGCTGTCTATGTGTGTGGGCGTTAAATCCCTCGTCCTGTCCGTATTCGGAATGCCGACGACAATCATTTCAGGGCAAATACTATTGCCATTGACAGTACTCAATTGTTGAATCATACCTACAATCGAGGAAAAATGACCATCTCCATCTAATACATAAACAACAGGATATCGCTGCTTGGCATAAATATCAAGAGAAACGATATTCGGCACATAGACCCAAACCTTCCTTTTTTCATTCAATATTGTTGATTCAATGCTGTCTATCTTTCCAATGACGATTTTATTGTCTGTTTGTGCATTTGCCCAAGAAGAGAAGGATACTAAAAAAGAAAGGAGACATAATTTGAATGCGCTTGGTGTATTCATTTTGAATGTTACTTTATTCTTGAATGACAAGTTGTTATATTATAAAAATGTGTTTTATACTGAGGGGTATATTTACTTATTTGCCGCAACAAACTACCAAATATTTCGGTTGGGGCAAGTTGTGGTCACAAAAAGTTGCGCATGCGATGCTTGCAAATGGGCGAGATGACCGTGTTTCTGTCCTTCTGTTTTGCTATCGTCTGCAGGTTAATCATGCAATGCGTAAGTCGCAACTGAAAATATTAGACCAAAAACAAGAAAATTGCTTTTCATTATGTGCATTTTTAGAAATAAATGCTGTAAAATACAATTAATAGGACATAAAAAATAAAAAGTTTAGGATATAACATAAACAAGCGTACATTTGCACATCTGTAATCAGAAGGTCTTATTTGGCAGCCTGTGGTTTTGTAACGACATCTCCTAACTTCTAAGTTTTTCCATCCATATTCCTACCAAAGGTTTTATGCTCATCCTGTTTACTTTCCTTGTATTTTTTAAATTTTCTTTTATATTTTTTTAAATTTTTTCAGATGAATATTTTTGTTGCAAAATTAAACTACAGCACCTCAAGCGAGGCGTTACGTGAAGCATTTGAGCAATTCGGCGAAGTCGTATCTGCTAATGTCATTACTGACCGTGAAACAGGTCGCTCTAAAGGCTACGGCTTCGTAGAGATGTCTGATGACACTGACGGCGCTGCGGCTATCAAGGCTCTTGATGAAAGCGACTTTGATGGCAATACAATTGCTGTTAAAAAAGCTGAACCACGTGAATCTCGTGGCGGTGGCGGCGGTGGATACCGTTAGTTCTAATATACTTTAAAGTGTGGTGCTAATAATACCATTCTCTAAGTATTACACCATAAAAAGCACGGATTTCAAAGCATTTATGCCTGAGATTCGTGCTTTTTTATGGTGTAATACTGAGGGGATTTATGCCCCCCTCATTAAAAGCATTATTTTTTCCTATTGATGAAAACAGACTTACCATCATAAGTCAATTTACAGCCTGTCGGTATTGTGCTATTGGCATCAAAAACAAACTCAACCAATTGATCTGAAAACTCTCGGATTTTAAAGGTATTCCCTTTATAGGGTTCAAGGTGTTGGGGTGGTGCGCCTTTTATCATCAGTTCTTTATTGGTTAAAGTTATTTCGAAAGTATTGCCATCAAGTTCATAAAGTCCTGCAAGGTTCTTTAAGAAGTTCGGGTCAGTGAGTTTAGCCTCTGCTTTTTTAGTAAAAACAACTTCTTTTTCGTCCATACTGACCATGACTTGTTGAATACTGCCTTGTGCATCAAGCCCAAACCGCAATGTCCATTTACCATCAATCTCATCATCGGGGGATTGAAAACGGTCGTAATGGTAATGACTGAGGGGTAAGGTGGTATTATTAAAAGTGAAACTTAAATTGTCGTTTTTATAGTTAATTTCCATCACACCGTAAGCCGCGTCTTCATATCTACCTGCATAATCGGCTAAGGTGTGCGACGGTTTGGTGTTGGGCACGCGGTCAACATCTGGCTTTTTGCGCGATTCTTTATCCGTTATCTTACTTTTTACATAGTCTTTCAAATTTCGGTCACTCCACGGCGTTGCTTCCAAATTGAGTACTTTATCATAAACGGTATTAGCAATAATGCCTGGAAGTCCACCCGCATGTGCGCCATTTGTGAATACAATAACCCCAATACTATCGGGCAACATGAGCGATATACTTGAATAAATGCCACCAATAGCGCCCCCATGTTGAACTCTGTAATGACCTTTATAAATGGATGAACCTCTGCCCATGCCATAAACAGAATTCATGTTTTCATAGTATTTATCGGGTAC
>JANMJN010000745.1:0-12063 GCA_031371355.1 Saprospiraceae bacterium | reverse complement strand
GCTTTGTCTGAACATAGATATTTGCAACACATAAAAAGTATAGGCAAGATGAATAAGACTTTTCGGAGTTTTATTGGTATGGGTTATCATGGCACTGTGACCCCCTCAGTAATCCTTCGAAATGTGTTTCAAAATCCAGGTTGGTACACACAATATACGCCCTATCAAGCTGAAATAGCACAAGGTCGCCTAGAAGCTATTTTGAATTTCCAGACAATGGTCTCCGATTTAACGGCTTTGCCGATTGCCAATGCTTCGCTTTTGGACGAAGGAACGGCAGCCGCAGAAGCAATGACCATGTTTTTTGCTGAAAAAAATAAAAAAGTTAAGAACTCTGCTGACGTCGCCAATGTCTTTTGGGTTGACGAAAATGTCTTACCTTCTACGATTGATGTGCTTTTGACAAGAGCGACACCCCTCAGTATTGAGGTGAAAGTTGGCAATTGTCTGACCTTTGATTTGTCTCAAAAGGCTTTTGGCGTATTGTTGCAATATCCTAATATCAAAGGCGAAGTTGAAGATTATCGTGCTTTTGCATTGAAATGTCAAGAAGAAAAGGTGTTTTTGACGGTTGCTGCCGACTTGATGGCTTTGGCTTTGTTGACACCACCGGGAGAATGGGGAGCTGATTGTGTCGTTGGCAATTCACAACGATTTGGCGTGCCAATGGGATTTGGTGGACCTCATGCTGCGTTTTTTGCGACAAAAGATGAGTTTAAACGCCAGATTCCAGGGCGTATAATAGGTGTCTCTATCGATTCGCATGGCAAGCCTGCATTGCGTATGGCTTTGCAAACGCGCGAGCAACATATTCGTCGTGAAAAAGCGACCTCCAATATCTGTACAGCACAGGCATTGTTGGCAATCATGGCTTCGATGTATGGCGTTTATCATGGACCTAAAGGACTGAAAGCAATAGCTGAAGAGATACATTACAAAGCAGTTTGGCTTGAAAAATCATTGTCAAATTTAGGTTTTAACAACCTAAATACTCATTTTTTTGATACAGTAAGAATTGAGATAAAAGACCCCGAATTACTTAGGGGTATCAAAGCACAAGCTGAAAAAGAGGGATATAACTTTTGGTATGATGCCAACAGCATCCAAATTACGCTTGATGAGACCGTGACGAATGACGATATGGCGTATTTGCAGATGATTTTTATGCCATTTACTGACAAAAAGACGAAATTCATTTTAGACGATTTGGAAAGTAAATTACCTACACATCTTATTCGTACAAGTCCTTATTTGACGCATCCTGTTTTCAATACAAATCATACCGAATCGCAAATGATGCGCTATATCAAGCGATTGGAGAATAAAGATTTGTCGTTGACTCATTCCATGATTTCGCTTGGCAGTTGCACTATGAAACTCAATGCCGCTTCGGAATTGATACCTGTAAGTTGGGCTGAATTTGCCGATATTCACCCTTTTGCGCCTGTAAATCAAACAAAAGGGTACCAAAAGATAATAAAAGACCTTTCGACTTGGTTGTGCGAAATCACTGGTTTTGATGCGTGTTCGCTGCAACCAAATTCAGGTGCGCAAGGCGAGTATGCCGGTTTGCTGACCATTAAAGCCTATCACGATGCGCGGGGTGACGAACATAGAAAGGTTGCTTTGATTCCGTCATCGGCACATGGCACGAACCCTGCCTCGGCGGTTATGGTCGGTATGGAAGTGGTCGTTGTGGCTTGCGATGAGCGTGGCAATATTGATATGTCGGATTTGATAAAGAAAGCGGAACTACATAAAGACCGTTTGGCGTGTTTGATGATAACTTATCCTTCGACACATGGCGTCTTTGAAACTTCGATTAAAGAAATTTGTTCAATTATCCATAAAAGTGGTGGTAAAGTCTATATGGATGGTGCAAATATGAATGCACAAGTCGGTTTGACAAGCCCTGGCTTTATAGGTGCGGATGTCTGTCATTTAAATTTACATAAAACTTTTGCCATTCCACATGGCGGAGGTGGACCAGGCATGGGACCTATTTGTTGCAATAAATCGCTTGCACCTTACTTGCCGGGTCATGTTTTTGTGAAAACAGGCGGTAAAAAAGCGACTCATGCGGTATCGAGTGCGCCTTTTGGTTCTGCAAGTATTTTGTTGATTTCTTATGGCTATATTCACATGCTCGGTACTGAGGGGGTGACAGATTCGACGCGTTATGCGATTCTGAATGCTAACTATATGAAAGCTCGATTAGAGAAAGAATTTCCAATACTTTATACTGGTGAAAATGGACGTTGTGCACACGAAATGATAGTGGATTTGAGACCCTTTAAAGCGATTTGCTCGGCTGAAGATGTGGCAAAACGTTTGATTGACTATGGTTTTCATGCCCCAACATTGAGTTTTCCTGTTGCAGGAACAATTATGATTGAACCAACAGAAAGCGAATCGAAAGATGAACTTGACCGTTTTTGTGATGCACTTTTAGCCATTAAAGAAGAAATGGACGAAATAGCAAGAGGAGAGTATCCGTCAGATGATAATGTATTGACAAATGCGCCGCATACAAATGAAAGTGTTGTCGCAGATGATTGGTCACATCCTTATAGCCGTGAAAAAGCGGCATATCCATTACCTTATTTGCGACATGGTTACAAGTTTTGGGCAACTGTTGGTCGTGTCAATAGCGCTGCAGGTGACAGGAATTTGGTCTGCGTTTGCCCACCTATTGAGGACTATATGGTTGAAACGGAATAAAAAAAGACGACCTTGTGAAGGGCTTTTACCTTTGCAAGGTCGTCTTTTTTTTTAAAAAATAAGCCTCGAACTCCGTCCGAGGCTCAACCCAAATTATGCAAATTTAACCTAAACCAAAGGAGGTGGAACGGGCTGATGATTAAAGCGGTTTTTGAATTATAGAAAAACCACGATAATGAGCGGCGCATTCTTCTTAAAATGGAATGAAAGATACTTTGTCGATTTTCGACAAAACTTTCAAAAGGGATTGTAGGCAAATGTATTAAAGTTGCAAATTTATATAATGTTCTGCGATATTTTTGAAAATTCAAAAAAATAAAAAATACAGAGGATTTATAAACAGTCATATATATAAAGATTAAAAAATTTTGTTTTTAACAATCGAGGTTTTGAAACATATCAAATTTCTGTCTTAACTTGCACCAATATTTAACCACAAAACTCCAACTAATTGAAAATGAACCCTTTTCGTAAATCATTTAAACTTATTTTTACATGAAACCCACATTATTGATTCTTGCGGCTGGTATCGGAAGCCGTTATGGTGGACTCAAACAAGCCGATTCAGTTGGACCTTCGGGTGAAGCAATTATAGAATATTCTATTTACGATGCTATACGTGCTGGATTTGGTAAGGTCGTTATTGTTATTCGAAAAAGTATTGAACATGACTTCAAAGAGAAGTTTGGCTGTAAATTCGATGATTTAATTACTGTTGAATATGCTTTTCAGGAATTGGATACGCCTATTGAGGGCATTGATTTTTTTCCAGAACGAAAAAAACCTTGGGGAACTGGTCATGCGATGCTTGTGGCAAAAGATAAAATAAACGAGCCATTTCTTGTCATTAATGCAGACGATTTTTATGGTTTTACAGCTTTTCAAAAAATGGCTGAATTTTTAAGCCAAAGATGTTCTCCTCGTCACATGGGTATGGTCGGTTATTGGCTTAAAAATACCCTTTCAGAAAATGGTTCCGTGAGTCGTGGCGTGTGTGAGACAGATGAAAAAAGCCTTTTAACAGCTGTCAATGAACGCACTAAGATTATCCGTGAAGTAGATAAAAATATTTATTTTTTTGAAGGCGATAAAAAGACTTATTTAGCTGATGATTCGGTTGTTTCGATGAATTTTTGGGGCTATCACCCCTCAGTATTTGAAGAAACACGGAAGATGTTTGTGCAGTTTGTAAAGGACAATCTTCATAATCCAACGGCTGAATTTTATATCCCAACTATTGCCAATACGCTCATTGAAAACGGAAAAGTTGACTTTACTGTGATGACGACACGCGACCAGTGGTATGGTGTTACGTATCAAGAAGACAAACAAACTGTTCAAAATGCATTTTGGGCATTGACAACAATTGGGGCTTACCCTTCAAGTCTTTGGGGTAGAAAAGCTGAATCTATGTGATGCCATTTATTTATCAAAAGGAAAAAAGCAGTTATCTGATGTCATCAGTTAGCTGCTTTTTTTTACATTTTTTCTTACATTTGAATCAAAAATACTTTATAGTAATTGCTAAATACCCCCCACAGTATGGAACGCCTTTTTTTACTCAAATGTCTAGTTATATTACTGATTTTCAATGGTTTAACCTTCTGTTTAAAAGCGCAGATTGGCTACCAAATTGTTGGCGGTGCGCAGAGTATGAGCATGGGCGGCGCAAGCGTCGGTTTTCAAGATGCTCAAGCGATATTTCATAATCCAGCAGGGCTTGTCGGTGTAACAAAGTCAAGTGCATTGTTGACATCTGAAATAAAGTTTGGTGTTCAAGACTTAAAACCCATTGGCGCGGCTTTTGTCATACCGACCACATCAGGTGTGTTGGGTTTTAGTTTTCAAAACTATTCTTTCGAAGCTTATCATGAAAGTAAATTAGGTGTTGCTTATGCACGTCGTTTATCCTCAAAATTCAACATTGGTGTTCAACTGGATTACATGCGTTTGAAAATTAATGAATATGGCTCAACTAATTTATTGACTTTTGAAATAGGATGCAATACATTGATTTCCAAAGACTTAGTGCTGTCTGCTTATGTTTTCAATCCTGTTTCAGTTCGCTTAAATGAATTAGAACGTACCCCCTCAGTATTTCGGTTGGGTTTAGGCTATTCCTTGAACCCCAAAGTTTTAATTTGTCTTGAATCTGAAAAAGACGTTGAATTTCCTGCCTCATTTAAATTCGGTTTAGCTTACAAAGCAGTCGAGTCGTTGACTTTGCGTTGTGGTTTTCGTTCATCGCCTTCGGTTTTTAGTTTTGGCTTTGGTTATTCAGTCAATCAACATTTTACAGCAGATGTTGCCCTAACGAATCATCCTTATTTAGGTATGACTCCTGCCTTGAGTTTGAGTTATTCTTTTGGAAAAGAAAAAAAATAATGAAAAATTGATGTTATAAAAAAAACGAACGGTAGCTCACATCAAAGTGGCTACCGTTTGTTCTTTTCAAAGGTTTTTTTATGCCTTCATTTATTGTGCTTTTAATTCTGCTGGTATATCAGGTGGAACAGACTGACAAATATTTTTCCCAGCCTTATCACGTATGTATAATTCGACACGTCTATTGAAATGCCTGCCATTATCATCGTCTGTATTTTTGGCAACAGGTGCATTTTTGCCTTCTTTTTCAGTTGTTATACGGTTAGATGCAATACCGAGTCTTACAAGTGTTGCTTTCGCATTATTAGCGCGACGACTGGAAAGAGCCTCGTTGTAAGCATCTGTACCTTTGCCATCTGTGTGCGCGATGAGAACGCCTACATAATCTTTGTTATCTTTCAATATTTTCGCCATTTCAGCCAACTCTTTTGAAGCGTCGGAACGGATATTCGCTTTATCGAAATCGAAAAATATCCAATTCAGATCACAACTTGGGGCAGCTGGGGGCGGGGGGGGGGCAATTGGAGTATTCGTAGCACCGTTTGCACTACCCGTTTTGGGCGTATCAACTACGACCATAGCTTTATCTTTAGCTGTTGTATCTTTTGCAGCAGTTGTGATAACAGGTGCAATGGCTTCTGTTTTTCCACAGCCTTTACTGCCAAATAGCCACCACGCCAACAGTGCTAAGAGAGGGAGCAATAACCACCACCAGCCGAAGCCTCCTTTTGTAGCTTCTTCTTCGACAACAGCATTTACAATCGGTGCGGCAACATCTGTTTCATCTGGTGTCAAAGATCTTGCTGCCACTGCTGCTCCGGCTGCCATTGAAAGCGGCGCACCTAATCCTATTTCTGCATCAGCATGAGCAGGGTCTAAGAAAGGAATGGCTGCATAAATAGCTGCTAAGCTGTTATAGGTACATGAGCGAGCGATTTCAATACCATTGTCATTTTTCAAAATGACGAAATAATGGTCAAAACCGACTTTCTTTATTTCATAATGCTCTTTGTTATGCATGTTTTTGACAACATCCTCTAAATCGGCATCCCGTTCTTTGGCAGTCAAGTAGCCTTCACTACGCAACGAAACATCATCATCTTTGTCGACAACTGCAAAATAATATTTATCAGTGCGTGGACTAATGAAGATACGGAAACCATCACGAGGTGCCGTCATGTGACCATGATATTCGCGGCAAGGCAAATAATCATCTACAATATCCACTGTTGGTTTCGATACTGAGGGGGTGTCTTCAAGTGATAAAGCGGCTGCACCAATGCCTAAAAGCGGGAACATGATACCAACGGCATCCAAACTATCCTTTGGACAAGACCGCGCAATTTCTTGATGATTACCAGCTTTTAATATGACAAAGTGCTTCCCGTGCATCTCTTTGACCATATAACGCTCTTTATTATCGCGGTTTTTGATAACCGAATTCATGCCATTGTCTCTTGCAGCGGCTGTTGGATAACCTTCCGAGCGCATTTTGACGCTGCCTTTGTCGTTGACCCAAGTGAAATAGTATTTTTCATTGCTGTGTTGCCATCTAACAAACCCATTTTCATCAGCATCGCCATGACCATCATATTGGCGACAAGCCAAATAGTCGTCTTCGTTGTTTTCACTTTTTGAACCTGTTTCGGCAGCAGCAGTTGCCGTTGTGGCAGCAAGGGCTGCAAGTTTGAGCCGATTCGTCTCTGCTTCAGCTAACAAACGTGCCGCTTCAGCACGAGCGTTAGGAAATATTGCTAATGCGGCAGATTCTGAATCGTAGGGGCAAGAACGTGCTATTTCTTGATGGTTACCAGCCTTCAAAATCACAAAATAGCGTCCTAACTTTTCCATAACAGAATAGCGT
Source organism: Saprospiraceae bacterium (assembly GCA_031371355.1). Taxonomy (GTDB): domain Bacteria; phylum Bacteroidota; class Bacteroidia; order Chitinophagales; family Saprospiraceae; genus JAAFJT01. The sequence continues at coordinate 5,093 of JANMJN010000745.1, read as the reverse complement.
TCTTCCAGGTCTCTATTTTTTATAACCGAAGCCATGCCATTATCACGAGCAGCTGCCGAATTGTAACCCTCTGAACGCAGTATCAGTGTGCCGTTGTCGTTGTACCAAGCAAAATAATGCCTACCATTGTCATGTGTAAATTTTACCAAACCAGTCGCGTCTACATCTGGATGCCCTTCATACTCTTTACAAGCTAAATAGTCGTCATCAATACGGTCGTTTGCTTTTTCAGAAGGCGTTATGGCAGCCAGAATACCACCTCGGATTTTTTCACCTGTCATATAAGGTATCAATTCAAGCGCGGCAGCTTCTGATTCAAGAGGGCATGAACGTGCAATTTCGCGGTAGTTGGCAGCGCGGAGACAAAGGAAATACTCACCGTTTTCTTCTTTCACTGAGTAAAAATCTCTGTTTTTGCGATTTTTAATGACGGATTGAATGCCATTTTCTCGAGCGGGTACTTGTGGATATCCTTCGCTTCGGAGCAATGTTTTGCCATCGGCATCGAGAAGTGAAAAAAAGTGTTGCTTGCTTTTTTCGTCATAGAAAGCGGCAAAACCAGCTTCTGTTTCGTGGGCGGGCTGGTTTTCGTAGGAACTACATGAAAGGTATTCGTCGTGACCCATAGTTCTTTGTTTTGTTTAGCTAAGTGAATGAATATATGTTTCCTCAAAAATGATGTCGTAATATAAAACTTTATTTGCAGTGGAAATAATTATACAACATTTTTTTATTGAATTTTTATTGTTTTACCCTATAAATATCTTAAGTTTTTTGTTTTTATAAAATCTAATTTTTGTTTTTAATTGATTTTCAATTTATTATATAATAAAATAGTTAGTATAATAAAAAATAAAAATATTGATGCATTTTCAATAGAAAAACAAATAACTCCCATGAACACAGCTTAAATGTTCATAATTGGTCTTAAAATTTTAGTTAAAGCACAAAAAAAGCCTCATCACGGTGTGACCGAAACGAGGCTTTTTTAAATGTGTGAATACAAGAATTATACAGCTAAACGATTAATTGATTTCCCAAAGGAAAAATACGAAGCTGATTAATACTCGTCTTCATTGAAGAAAAAGTCATCTTTGCGCGGATAATCGGGCCAGATGTCTTCGATACTTTCATACAATTCATTTTCTTCATCAAGAGCTTGAAGATTTTCAATAACTTCAAGTGGTGCGCCCGAACGGATACAGAAATCGACTAATTCATCGCGTGTTGCGGGCCAAGGGGCTTCTTCTAAATGTGAAGCTAATTCAATCGTCCAATACATATTTTACAAAATTTTTGTTTACAATAAAGAGAGGTTGCTATTTTTTTTTTTTTACGATAAAACTGATTCGATCAAAAAGTCCGCAAATGTACTTTTCCAAATCTAAAAGTTCAATACTGAGGGGATTAATTTTCAAGATTTTTGCATATTACAAAATTAACATAGCATCACCATAACTATAAAAACGGTAATCTTCTTTTATAGCTTGTTCGTAAGCTTCCATGACTAATTCGTGACCGCCAAATGCACAAACCATAATAAGGACGCTCGATTTAGGCAAATGGAAATTCGTAATCATCGAATTGGCTACATGAAAATCATAAGGCGGGAAAATGAACTTATTAGTCCAACCTTCTGCTGCTTTTAGTTGATCATTGGCAGTGACCGCTGATTCGATCGTTCTCATAACAGTCGTTCCGACAGCACAAACTTTTTTGTTTGCATCCATAGAAGCATTAACTATATTGGCTGCTTTTTCAGTAATTCTGAAATATTCAGCTTCCATTTTATGTTTCGACAAATCTTCAACATCAATCGTGCGGAATGTTCCCAAACCGATATGCAAAGTAACTTCTGAAAAGTTTACGCCTTTCAGTTCCATACGTTTCATCAACTCACGGCTGAAATGCAAGCCTGCTGTAGGAGCAGCAACTGCACCAACAGATTTGGCATATACGGTTTGATAACGTTCTTTATCCGTATCATCGGCTTCGCGTCCGATGTATTTTGGTAAAGGTGTATTGCCCAAATAATTCAAATCACGTTCGAACTCCTCGTCAGTACCGTCATACAAAAAGCGAATCGTGCGTCCACGCGATGTTGTATTGTCAACAACTTCAGCAACTAAAACCTCATTACCTTTTTTGTCTTCGAAATACAATTTATTTCCAACACGAATTTTACGAGCAGGGTCAACCAAAACATCCCACAATTTGGCATCATGGTTGAGTTCACGAAGTAAAAAAACTTCAATTGTAGAGCCTGTTTTTTCTTTTTTTCCGTAAAGACGAGCGGGAAAAACCTTAGTGTCATTAAAAATCATCACATCACCATCGTCGAAATAGCCCAAAAGATCTTTAAATACTTTATGTTCGATTTTTCCTGTATCGCGGTGTAAAACCATGAGACGGCTTTCGTCGCGATTGGGTGCAGGGTATTGAGCAATGTGTTTTTTGTCTAATTCAAAATTGAAATTTGATAATTTTGTACGCATACTTTAAGTATATTATTTATCTATTAGTTTGATTATCAATGTTTTACATTGAAAATAAAAGACGGATTTCTGAATAGGCTGCAAAAGTACATTTTTTTGAACCTTTTTGTTGTTTTCTTTTATTGAAAAATGATTTTATTGAAAAAAAGTTTACATTTCAAAAAAGTAAACTTGCTATTTTTCAAATATTTAAGACACAATGCCTTCCTCATTATTAGAGCAGTTAAGAGACGCCATTTCTTTTTTTCGTTACTTTCAAAATTCATCTTCAAAATATTTTATGCTATTTTTTACATAAAACCAATGAGTTGTCTAATTTTAAGCCGCTTAAAATTTAGAACCAAATCATATTTAAAATCAAAAATAAAAACGAATGGCTAACAACTCTCTTTTTAGACGTAAACCCCTCAGTAAAATTTTACAAGAAGGCGGTGACCACGGCGATGGTAAACTTGAACGAAACCTCAAATTGCGCGATTTGGTTTCAATGGGCATCGCAGCAGTCGTGGGTGCGGGCATTTTTTCAACAATTGGATCGGCAGCATATAATGGTGGACCCGGTGTCGTCTATTTATTTGTCATTGCGGCGGTCACATGTGGCTTTACGGCTTTGTGTTATGCTGAATTTGCTTCCCGAGTACCTGTTGCGGGCAGCGCATACACCTATTCTTATGTAACTTTCGGCGAGTTAGTGGCTTGGATTATCGGTTGGGCTTTGATTTTAGAATATGCCATTGGCAATATCGTCGTAGCAATTTCATGGTCGAGTTATTTCAATAATTTACTGAGGGGGGTAGGCATTCATCTGCCTCAATGGATGATAACGGATAGCGGAACGGCGCGCGCCCTTTACGAAACGGCTTCAGCTGATGGTAAACCTGTGGACAGTATGGCATGGACAACAGCACCCATGATTGGTGATTGGCATGTCATTTTCAATCTGCCTGCCTTTGTCATCGTCGTACTTGTAACGGCTTTAGTATATATTGGAATAAAAGAAAGCAAAAGATGGGCGAATGGCATGGTCGTTTTCAAATTGGCTATACTCTTTGTCGTTATTTTGGCAGGTTGTTTTTATGTCCAACCTGAGAATTGGAATCCTTTTTTACCCAATGGTTTTAAAGGCGTTATGATGGGTGTTTCTGCTGTTTTTTATGCCTATATCGGTTTTGACGCCATCTCAACAACGGCTGAAGAATGTGAAAACCCGCAACGTGACTTGCCTCGTGGTATGATTTACGCCTTAATAATATGTACGGTCATATATGTCCTAACAGCATTGGTCATTACAGGTATGGTCAACTACAAAGAATTTTTGGGCGTTGCTGACCCATTGGCTTATGTTTTTGAAAAAACGGGTTTGACAAAACTCAATTACGCTATTTCTATTAGTGCTGTTGTTGCAACAACGAGCGTTTTACTCGTTTTCCAAATAGGTCAACCGCGTATTTGGATGTCCATGAGTCGTGATGGTCTTTTGCCGAAAGCCTTTTCAAGGGTACATCCTAAGTACAAAACGCCTTCTTTTGCAACCATCGTAACGGGTGTTTTGGTGGCTGTTCCTTCTTTGTTTTTAGATGCGGCTTTGGTAACTGATTTGACGAGTATCGGAACTTTGTTTGCCTTTGTTTTAGTCTGCGGTGGCGTTCTGATGTTGCCAACAGAGGATAAACAGGTCGGAAAGTTCAAATTGCCCTATATAAATGGTCAATTTATCATTCCAGTTGTGTTTTTGACGTTCCTATATTTTTTTCAGGAAAGGGTTATTAATGCTTTTGCTAACATCACAGATCAACCACACCAAGAGTATTTATTGCTCATTTTCATTGTCATAGCGACGGGTATGACGATTTATACTTTATTGAAAAAATGGTCTTTCATTCCTGTTATGGGTGTGCTTTTCTGTACTTATTTGATGATTGAAATTCCTGTCAAATCATGGTTTGTGTTCTTTGGCTGGATGGCTTTAGGTCTGTCTATTTATTTTCTATATAGTATGAAAAATAGTAAATTGGTTGATTCGTGATTGGTTGATTCGGTATTCGGGATTCGTAGCGAGTTAATGAATTCCGAATACTGAGTCACCGAATCAACGAATTAACAAATAAGTCAATCAACACTTGATTTAACTGTTCAATGGCTTCTTCTATCAGCAAATTTTCCCGAACACGGGCTTCAACAAAATTAGAAATCGCTCTGATTTCAGAAAAAGCGACCCCCTCAGTAAGACAGGCTTGGAAAAACGCTGCGCCCTCAATTGTTTCGATTTGAACATCCTTATATTTTTGTAAAATGCCTTTGATACTTAAAGGGAAACCATGCACTTTTTGGACAGTTAAACCATGGGTCAAAGGCAAGTTGAATGGGCATAAAGGTTTGGTATTCAATAGTTTGTCTTCTGTAAAAGGATGTTCGTTTTTGGAGATTAAACCCAATTCAAACATATCTGTAAAAGCGCCATCGGCTAACTCAACGCCCAAATCGCCATAACGCTCGCTCACAACTTCTACAACAGTGCCTTTTTCAAAAGCATATTGGGGCTGTGTACGTGCTGTTTGCATTTTTTTAGGAAAAAGACCAGCAATACCTGCATTGAGT
>JANMJN010000090.1:0-2109 GCA_031371355.1 Saprospiraceae bacterium | reverse complement strand
TCGCTCATTCTCACAAAAGAAGGGTGGTTGTTACTTGAAAAAATGGAGCTATTCAGAAAACGCACAAACAGTTGCCTGTTGGCGCATTTATCGGAAAAGGATAAAAATGCGTTTTTGCACTGTTTGCAAAAATCACTTGATTTACTCACTGAAAAAGTTATGCCTTAGGTTAGTCAATGATTCCAAAATTGAGGATGAATCATTCAAGATTAGAAATTTTGGAATCTTGAAAAACCCCTAAGGCAATTCTTTCAAACAAGCCAACAAACTATCCCGCCAATACGGAATTGCTATACCGAACGTTTCTCTAAATTTTGCTTTGTTCAAAACACTAAATGGTGGTCGTGCAGCAGGAGTAGGGTATTGCGTTGTCTCAATAGGATTGACGCGACAAGCAATGTCCCGTATCTCAAAAATTGCTTTGGTAAAATCGTACCAACTTGTCACCCCTTCATTGGAGTAGTGGAACACCCCCCTCAGTATTTTGGGATCAACTTCTTGATTTTCAATTTTTTGCGCGACTTTTAAAATGGCGCGTGCAAGGTCACGTGCATAAGTAGGCGTACCAATTTGGTCAAAAATGACATTTAACTCCTCTCGCTCTTTGCCAAGTCGCAACATCGTTTTTACAAAATTATTGCCAAAAGTTCCATACACCCAAGACGTGCGCAAGACGATGGCTCGGTCACAAAACTTCAAAGCGGCTAAGTCACCACGCAATTTTGTTTTGGCATATACGCCTTTTGGACTCGTTCTATCACCCTCTTTAAATGGTGTATTTTGGTTGTTGTGATATACATAGTCGGTCGAAAGTTGTATCAAGGTCGCGCCTGTTGCTTGACAAGCTTTAGCAAGATTTCGTGCGCCATTGACATTGATTTTTGTTGCCAAAACCACGTCCGTTTCCGCTTTGTCAACCGCCGTATAAGCCGCACAATTGACGACATACTGAGGGGTATTGCGCTTGAAAAATTGCAATGTCTGCCCCAATTTTGTAATGTCTAATTGCTCGACATCGGTATAAATAAACTTAAATTGAGGATGGGTAAATGCTAAAAATCGAAACTCATTACCGACTTGACCGGCAGCTCCTGTGATGAGTATTGTTGATTTTTCCATAAATTATTTATTGTATGTGTCAATTTGAGTGTTGAAAATACTGAGGATATGTGATTTATAAGGGTTTTGAGTATGTAAAATCAGAGAAATAGGCATATAGGATAAAATATCATCTGCATCATTTTTAACAATTACTTTTTCGTCATATTTTTCAAAAGTACCGTCGTTATGTCGTAAAAACCAATTATTGAATTTACGTGCACGTACAAAATGTCGCCCATCTAAATTGTCACAAATATAAAGTAAACTGTTTGTGTTATCATCAAACAGTTTACGGATTACTTCTATTATTGTTTTTTCGATGCGTAAATCTAAGGGCGAGAGTTGTACTTCATTTTGTAATTCAATACTTAATTCAAATATATTTAAAAAAGGTAGAAAGTCCGTGAAATGATGGTTAGCTTTTTCAAACTTAACGAGATAGTCTATATCATTATCCGTTTTGAACACCCACGAGTATTGCCGCATCGGAATCAACATGTAAGGTTCTTCCAAGTTTCTCATATTTTTCATAAATATCTAATATTTCATCAAGGCTTTTTCCTTCTTTACGTGCTTGGGTTATTTCTTTATTGCGTGCAACGATGTGCAATAAAAATTTTCCGAAACGACTATTTTCTGAAACGACTCTCGTTTTCATTTCCATTGCTATCTTTTTTATTGTTTAAGATATTTTCAACAAAATTACGCTTAGTTTTTGACAAAACCAACCCCTCAGTAAAAACGCCGATGCGCCCCAAAAGTCGGATGCACCTTGTCTTTTTCAGACAATATCAATGCCGATTCTGGCATTCCCCAATCAATGGCAAAGGTCGGGTCGTTGTAAATAATGCTCCCTTCATGTTCTTTTGAATAAAAATTGTCGCATTTGTAAAAGAACTCCGCTACTTCGGAGAGTACGATAAATCCATGTGCAAAGCCGCGTGGAATGAACAATTGTTGCTTGGTTTCGGCACTCAAAATGCAGGAATAGGTCTTGCCATAGGTCGG
>JANMJN010001367.1:0-5231 GCA_031371355.1 Saprospiraceae bacterium | reverse complement strand
GCTCAAACAGTTAGAAAAACGGTTTCTATGGGTCCAGGATATGCTCAAAATGTCTGGTATAATCTTGAAACTGGTGTTGAAACCAAAGGCGCTGCAACAGGCTGGGATTTAGCCATTTCGGTACGTGGCTTTGAAGCGGCTATTTTCACAAATCCTTTTGATACGCTTTATCGTGCCGTCAACTCTATTGCTAATTTTGCAACCGTTTCTGCTGCTGATACTTTGCCAAAAGCGGCATCACGTCAACTATTTAACAGCGATACAACGTGGACATTAGGTTCAATTAATGCAACTACCGCTGGCGTTTTTGACTACGGTTGGGGTTCTTACAATCAAGTGACGAATAATGTAGTTGGTGATTCAGCGTATCTTATTAAGTTGACAAACGGTACTTGGAAAAAAATATACATTGAAAGATTGGGCTTTGATACTTCCTACATGATTAAATATGCTAACCTTGATGGTACAAATCCACAAACAGTTGAGGTCAACAAGAAAAGTTATCTTGGCAAAAACTTTGTGTATCTCAATCTTGCAACAAACGCCATACTTGACCTTGAACCCAAATCTTCAGATTGGCATTTGGCTTTTATGCGTTATCATTCGACTGGCATAAACCCCACTACGGGAAAGATAGAGCCTTTTGTTGTAGCAGGTGTTTTAAGTAATACTTTACTTTCGATTACACGTGGTGTTCCTGGATATAGCGGTTCGTTTGTCGCTAAAGTTAATGGTGCAGATACAGCCAGTAATAATTTCAGCAATGCACAATTCAAAACATCAAATGGTGTGATTGGCAGCAATTGGAAAGATTATGACTACAATAATTTTCGCTATATTTTGACTGATACAACCAAATATTTTGTCAAAATACCATCTGGCAAGGTTTATAAACTCATTTTTAAAGACTTTGGTGGCGGTGCAAATGGCAATTTTGTATTCACAAGTCAATACATAATAGGCACATCTATCAAAAACCCTAATGATGGCGTTGCAGCTTTAGCAATCAATCCAAACCCTGCGACGGATGGTCAAATTCAAGTTGTCTATGATTTAGGAAAAAATATACAACAGGCTGATTTTCAATTATTTGACCTTTCAGGAAAAAATATTTTCACTAAAAAACTGTCTCGTACTGAGGGGGTACAAACTATGACTCTACCCTATTTTGGATTGAACAGTGGCGTTTATGTCGCCCGTATCAATGTCAATGGGAATGCTTTGATTCAAAAGGTTGTTGTACAATAACAATATAAAAATCAATTCTAACAAAATGAGGTCATTTTGGACAATATTCCGAATGACCTCATTTTTTTCAATAATTAATTGGAAAGAAAATTTCGGATGAGTAATATAAAATCCACAATTAGTCAACCAAAATCGAAATACACACACTTGAATACTGAGGGGTCATTTTTTTCTCTAACTTTGCCCAAAACGATTTTACAACAATAAATTAAAACGAACAAAACTGTGGAAATGACTTTCAATCTAACTCGCGACCTGATATTTTTTGATGTTGAAACAACAGGACTCAACGTTTTACGCGACCGAATTCTGCAAATTGCGCTCATCAAATACCCAAAAAATGGCGGTGAGCCGAAGGAATTACAAATGCTCATCAATCCAGCCATGCCGATTGCGCCCGATGCGATGGCTGTGCACGGCATTACGCCTAAGGATTTGGCGAATAAACCGACGTTTCCACTGGTGGCGAAGCAACTTTTTGATTTTATTGGCAATGCTGATTTGGCTGGCTACAATGCTGCGCGTTTCGATATACCCATGTTAATGGAGGAATTTGCTCGCGTCGGCATCGAATTTGACATGGAAAAGCGGCGAATTATTGACGTACAACGTATATTCTACAAGATGGAACCGCGTACATTGAAGGCGGCGTTGAAATTTTATTGTCAAAAAGACCTCGAAGATGCACACGATGCGATGGCAGATGTACGTGCAACGATAGATGTTTTTAAAGGACAATTGCATTATTATGAAGGTAAAAATCTCTTTGATGAAAACGATAATCTCATTGAAGAACCCATAAAAAATGATATGCAAGTGCTGCATGAATTTACAAATGATTTAAAATTAGTGGATGTAACACAGAAGATGAAATACGATCATAATAATGTTATCGTTTTTAATTTTGGTAAATACCAAGGGCAACCTGTTGCAGAGGTTTTGTCAAAAGACAAGCAATATTATCATTGGATTTTAGAAAAAGAATTTTCAGCACAAGTCAAACAAGTGGTTAAAAAATTGGTCAAAGAGTATGAAAATGATAAAAAAAGCAAGTAAAACACTTGAATTAAGTAGAGTAAGGTTTGGGAAACTTTCAAAGTTTCCCAAACCTTTATCGTTCTTTTTTATGATAATTTTATTTCAAAACTGCCTTCAACCCACCGAAGGTTGTCTAGATGTGAAGGCAACAAATTTTGATGTGACTGCTGCAAAAGATTGCGATAAAAATTGTCAATGTACTTATCCTTCATTGATTATTGTGTCGAATTATGTGAGCGGAACAAATAATTTCAATTACAATACGACCTACAAAAATGATGTGGGTGATTCATTCCGCATCGTTTCTGCTCAAATGTATCTTTCTGATTTTCAATTAATTAATGATAAAAATGTAACGATTAGAACGACTGACAGTGTGGCATTAACTCGCGCAACGGATACAATTAAAGTGTTGAACAACTATGCCTTAGTTGGTAAGTCTGTTGGTTTTGATTTTATAATTGGTACATTTAATAGTGCTGACAATTTTACAAAAATTAAATTTAGAGTCGGTTTAGACGACATTGCATTGAAGACAATTCCTTCAAAAATGCCAACAACGCACCCCCTCAGTACAAAGACCGATTCGATGTATATCTCGAGCCAAAATCAGTACATTTTCAATAAATTTGTCATTGCCAAAGGTGTGAATTTTAATGATACATTACGCCTTAATATCACGATGCCCAAAGATTTAGTATTTGTCAAAGCCTTGTCATTTCCACTTGGGTTCAATGCGAGTATTCCCTTGACAATCAATTATTTGCAATTTTTCAATGGTTTTAAATTTTCAGAGGATGTAAACCAAATCAAGCAAAAAATCGTTGATAACACAAGTAGTGCTTTTTCTATCCAATAACTCTCAAAGCCATTTTTTAAGATGAAAAAATTGCTTCTGTTTTTATCGCCGATCTTATTTCTATCAACACAATGTCAAAAAGATTGTGGGTGTGTGACTCCGCCAGTCCCTCAAGGAATTATGTCAATCATTTTTAAGCCTAACTACAACGCTAAACCATTCGTTATCAATCAGATATACAATATTGACGGCAAAAATGTCCGCTTCACTCGATTGAGTTTTCTGTTAACCGAAACATGTCCAAAAGCCACTTCAAGCGAAGGTTCATGTGGTACAAACGCCTATTTGATTGACCTTACAACGCTCGATGATTCAACGAAATCGGCTAAGGGTTTTACACAAATACTCTCCAACTTATATGAAGGGAACAAAACAGGTTTGCAAATGAGCCTTGGCGTTGCGCCCAATCTTAATACTTCATTGCCTAAAGACTTTTCAAGTTCTAATCCACTTTCAGATGCGGGCTTGTATTGGGCTGATTGGAAAAGTTATATATTCACAAAAATAGAAGGTTTAATAGATAAAGACGGTAACGGCACTTTTGAAACAGGCATCACTTTACACACAGGTGGCGATGATAGTTTCAGGCAAATATGGTATCCGCAGACATTTACAGTTGATACAAAAGGTACTACAACGCTGAATTTAGACCTCAATATCAATACTTTACTGAGGGGTATAGATTTGGCGACAGTCAACTCGACACACCAAACGGGTGATAAACCGACGATGTTGAAAATTATGGATAATTTGAAAGATGCGATTATTTTGAAATAGTTATTGGTTATTGGTTATTGGTTAATGGTTATTGGTTATTGGTTATTGGTTTATTGGTTATTGGTTTATTGGTTATTAGTCAATTAGTTATGCAATGAAAAAAATATTGTCGGTATTATTTATTATCCTTTTCATCGTCTCTTGTCGCCCTGACAAGAACGGTGGCATAGGCGATATCCCCTACAATCCGACGACATTCAACTTGAAAATTCCTACACAATTCCCTCAAATGGATATTCCTACCGACAATCCAATGACTACCGAGGGGGTCGAGTTGGGGCGTTTTTTATTTTATGATAAATTGCTTTCTGCTAATGGTACGATGTCATGTGCCAGTTGTCATTTATCCGCTCAAAATTTTACAGATGGTAAGGCTGTGAGTAAAGGGATTGACAATTTAGATGGGCGAAGAAGTTCGATGTCTTTGGAAAATGTTGGTTTTGTCAATAAAGGTTTGTTTTGGGATGGACGTGTGAAAACATTGGAGGAGCAAGCCCTTTTGCCCGTCGAAGACCCCATAGAATTGCATAATAAATGGGCACAAGTGGTTGAAAAACTAAAAGTTCATGCCGACTACCCTACTCGATTCCGCAAAGCATTTGGTATCAAAGATGTTTCAGAAATAACAAAAGAATTGGCGGCTAAAGCAATGGCACAATTTGAACGCACACTCATCAGTGGTAATGCCAAAGTGGATAAAATTTTCAGACGCGAAGCGGAATTTACAAATGACGAATATTCTGGTTATTTACTGTTTTTCAATGCCGCAGGTGCGCCAGATGCACAATGTGGGCATTGCCACACAACACCTTTTTATAACTCCAATGATTATTTCAACAATGGTTTAGACAGCGTATCTAACTTATTGAATTTCAAGGATTTAGGTCGTGGTCAAATCACAAAAAAAGAATTGGACAACGGAAAATTCCGCGTGCCAACGCTTCGCAATATTGAATTATCAGCCCCCTATATGCACAACGGTCGTTTCAAAACGCTTGAAGAAGTCGTGGAACATTACGCTTCGGGTGGTCATTATTCCGACAATATTGACCCATTTATTCCTCAAATAGCCCAAATCCGGATGACGGACAAGCAGAAAAAGCAAATCATTTTGTTTCTGAAAACGCTCACAGATACGACCTTCACACAAAATCCTGCCTTTCAAGACCCGTTCAGATAAAGACTTTTGCTTGTAAAATTCCTCTTTGAGATTTGGTCAAAATGTGTCATATTTGTAAAAGTTATTTCACCGATAAAAGCCAACCTAGCTCAGTCGGTAGAGCATCGCATTCGTAATGCGAGGGTCGGG
>JANMJN010001289.1:0-1596 GCA_031371355.1 Saprospiraceae bacterium | reverse complement strand
AAACTGCTTTTGCATCTGCATTTGTACCCATTGCGAGTCGTCTAAACCCTTATGCCCGGGGTGTTTTGTCGAAGCGCAGACATCGCCAGGATAAGGACCGTCGTGTTCGAGTAAGTCAAAACCCGTTTCTGTGATGAATTTATTGAGCTTTTTCAAGTATTCGATGCCCCATTTACTCGCCAAACAAGGGGCGTTGCCGAAAAATGCGCCTTTATCGGGCAGCCCTGTTACAGGGTCAATCACATCATTTTCATCATCAATACGGCGACTGCTGAACAGCGAATAACCGCCCAATTTGATGCCTTTACTATGGGCATAATCTGTCAAAGCCTTGAATTTTTGGATGTTCGCATCCGAATCGTCTTCCATATTTAAGCCACTGCCAAAGCTCAAAATCACCATTTCGTAACCCGTTTCGGCACATTGGTCAATGACATTTTTCACTTTTACAGGGTCAGTGCTGACCAAGTGCATAAAAATTGGGTTTTGGCTCGTCCACGGAAAGAGCGTTTGATACATTTTCCGACGTGCCAAACCATTGCGTTCACGGTCGTACCCATCTAAAAGCAGTTCGTAAGAGCGAATGGATTTGTAGGATTCATTGGGCTTTATTTCAATGCCTACGACCAAAGTCGGATAGACCTCAACAACGCAAGGCGTTTCATAGTTGTAGTTCACTTGCGAGGTATAAGTGCTGTCAATTGACCAATGCGTGGCTTGGTCTGACAACTCATAACGCATGGCATTATTGTAAGCAAAATTGTTTTCGATGTATATTTTTTGCGGCTTTTTCATCTTTTCTGGCTTACCCACCACGGCAGATTCTTCTTCGGGCATTGCCATAATTTCATGCACTACTTGATTGATTGTCAAGACATTAGCGTTTTTATTCTCAATACTCAACCATTTGCTTAAAACAGGCAAACCGTCAAATATTTCATAGTGTACTGCTACTTCAATGCCTTTCAAATGCGCATTTTTTGACATAAAAAACAGTATCAACCGCTTACCCGTTGGCAGTTTTTTATTGGATGCCCACGTTTGACAATTCCATGTAAAATGCGGTTGCACGTCCATTATTTCATGCCTCATGTATTGAAAATCACCGTCTTTGCTCGTAAAAGTCGGTATCCAATCTTCCAACAAATAAGCGTGTTCTTTTTGACCATATAAACCACCAATGTTATAGGTTTTTCCATTCAAAACAATCCGCCCTTCGGGTCTGACCGAGCGTATAAATTGCTCATTGCTGACTAAGTTTTTAAAACTCGTCGTTGCTGCGTTTGGCGAAATTTGGATGCGCCGTGCAATCAATCCGTTGTTGAGTTCAAGGACTTTGCCGTTGTCCAATGTCTTTATTTCGCTGCGTTGCGTGATGGGCTTTATGAGCCAATCTGTGTTGTTTTGAGCGATGGTTTTGATTATAAAAACCAAGGAAAAGAGTATAAAAAGTAGATTTTTCATAGAAATACTGAGGGGTACTATTTCCCCATTTTTAAAATGACATGTTTTATGTTTTTTCGATTCAACGTATAAGTAATATGCACCAAACCATCAGCCGATTGAATAATGGCGGGATAGCTAAATTCACCCGTT
>JANMJN010001272.1:0-1888 GCA_031371355.1 Saprospiraceae bacterium | reverse complement strand
GTACCGAAGGTTCTGTAAATGATATTTACCAGATTATGCTTACGCTAGACAGGCAGTTCATGCCACCGAACCCAGATTGGCGCACATCAAAAGGTGCAATATTGATTTGAAGGGCTTCAATGGCATCTAAAGAGATAGCCGTTGTTCCTGTACGACCACCTGCTTGTGCTTGACTACCCAAACCAAAACCGTTGTTAAATGCAGAACCGTCAATTGTAAAGCTATTGAAACGACTGTCTTGACCAGCAAATGAACGACCATTACTGTACGCATTGTAGCGCGTAATATCATTGATGGTACGTCCTAAAGTAGGCAAAGAATTGATGTTTTCACGTGTAAATGAAGTTGAAGCCCCTTTTCTATTGCCGCCAATGAGGGCATTGCGGTCATAAGTAACAACGACTTCTGAAAGGGCTGTCGCTGTTTCAGACAGTGTGAATTTTTCGTTGCCGAAAGTACCCAAACTTAAATAGACATCTGAGCGTTTTTGGTCAGTGTAACCAACGAAAGTCACAGAGATTTCATAGGGACCACCTACACGCATACCTGGAATATTGTAACGACCACTTTCATTTGTAATCGTACCATAACGTGTTCCAGAAGGTGTATGAACGACCACAACCGATGCCCCTACAAGTGTTTCGCCTTTAGCATCAACAACGACACCCGATAGTCCAGAGGTCGTTACCTGTGCTTGTGAGAAAATAATACTCGTAAACACAACGAGTAGAGTCAGTACGGCTTTGTACAGACTCTTGATGTTAGTAAAAATAACTTTTTTCATGTAGTTCGAAATTTTAATTTACGAATCTGGTGAGAGAAATAAAGAGCGAATATTCGTTGCAAAGCTAAACACTTGTTGTTAAATAAATCTTAAAGATTCGTCAATTTTTTAAGTTGATCGACAATTATGTTCGAAAAAGAGGGTTTTACTGAGGGGTAAAATTTACACTAAGCTGAATAATAGATGTAATGTTTTAAATACTTCACAATTTGCCGTATAATTGTTCTTCAAATCTTCATTTTTTAAAATCATTATCAAAAATCAAAATTTTATGAACAAATACCCTTGCCGCTGTCATTTTATCCCTGATGTTGTTTTTGAAGAGATGGAAAAGGACGGTTACCATGTCGATAAGCCTGCTCAAAACGTTGTTGATAAGTCTCTTCGGACACGTCGTCAAGGTCTCATGGCTTTTGCGCAAGCCATGCCTCAGGTGGGTAACAACGAGCTATTGATCTATGATAGCCAAAATACGAAAAATACACAATTGAAATTGGTGAGGAAAGACGGAGATGCACCGAGTTTAGATGACGATGTGAATGCTGTTTTTGACAATGGGAACATCGTAAAGGCGTATTTTCAAAAAATATTGGGTTGGAATTCGATTGACGGCGGTGGTTTGGATTTAGTGTCAAATGTGCATTATCTCACCAAGTACAATAATGCTTTTTGGGACGGTGAGCAAATGATTTTTGGCGATGGTGACAATACGAATTTCAAAAATTTCGCCCGTGCATTGGATGTGACAGCACATGAATTGACGCATGGCATTGTACAATATACTGCTAATTTGGAATACAAAGGACAATCGGGTGCACTCAATGAGCATTTTGCTGATGTGTTCGGCTCTGCCATAAAACAGTATAATCTCAAACAAAATGAAATGACGGCTAATTGGCTCATCGGTGAACTGTGTTTATCGGGTCGGTTTCAGGGTAAAGCCATTCGTTCGATGAAATCGCCGAATGACCCCTCCGTAGTCATGATGGCACAGCCTGACCATTACACTAAAATATTTAAAGGACCCGCTGATAATTATGGTGTGCATATCAATTCTGGCATACCCAACAACGCTTTTTATCTAACAGCGATGGGTATTGCTGA
>JANMJN010001267.1:0-1906 GCA_031371355.1 Saprospiraceae bacterium | reverse complement strand
CCAACCTGTGGCTTTTGGGTCAATATCAAACGCTAATTTGCCGCCAGCTCCTTCATATTTATAAAACAAATACGCTGAAAAGGGGACGCTCTCACGACGTTTTCCCCCTAATAAATCCACAATTGGTTTACCAACTATTTTTCCGACAATATCCAAACATGCCACTTCAATGGCACTAAAAATGTGGACTAATTTGCGTTGATCCCACGGCGCAAGCCCACGTTCAGACATATTATCTGTTCCAAAATGAGCAATCAATATATCACTGATTTTATTTGTTTGAAACGGGTCTTGCCCAATAATCAAGTGCCGACTTTCTGCCAAAGCTTCGTCAATTGCCAAAGTACCAGGTATTTCACTGATGCCGACGATGCCGTCGTCTGTAATAAGTTCGACAATTGTTCGCAAGGCATACGGCGCGTGCAAACCTGCGGCATTGAGCAGTGGCGGGTCAACAATCGCAATAGGTGTGATGTTGACTTGCTTTATTTTTGGACCTTTTTTATAAAATTGAATCATTTTGATTAATTTAAAAAAATCTGAAATTGCAGCGCTAAATAATGTTGTTTGAGTTGTAAGAAAGTCATTCATCGTGACTTAACCGAACAGCTCCCATTATTGAGTGTATGAAAACAAAACGATGATTTAGCGTTTTATACTGAGGGAGGGGGATTAAATCTTCTCAAACAAAACATCCATCTTCAACTGATTTTGCATCGATGAAAGGTAATGCCCATTTTCGTTCACGCCAAAAGTAGTCAATAGGATGATAAAAACCGTTTTTTTAGTACCTGTTTTAGCCAAGAAAATACGGCGTTTGAGATTTGGTGTTATCGCTAAAATTTTATTGCCAGCCATAAGTACCAAAATTTTACTACTTATGGCTGGCAATAAATTTTATTTGCAGCCATAAGTGTTGAAAATATATACTTATGGCTGCCGATGCACATACCCCTCAGTATTTTTTCTAAAAAAAGCCTTGAAGAACCGTTTTTGTTCTGCAAGGCTTTTTAGTCATTCAAAAAGTTCATACACATAAACGGTGTCTGCCCTAACGGGCTTTATCTATTTTATTTCAATCGTCTTTTGAAGGGATTACTGAGGGGGAGGCTTACTTCGTCCATTCTATTTCGCTTTTAGTTCTGCCAGCTCCTTTTTGTAGTCTTCTGATAGTGGTCGGCGACGGAGCAGGTCTTCACACAATGCGATGGCTTCTTTATAGTTCTTTTTCTTTTTCGCTTTTTCGAATGCCTTGACGATGTCTTGATAGATCGGACAATTCGAAGGCGAACCATAACCCACGACCAACATAGATGCTTTTGGTCTTTCTTTGTCTTCTTCCATACAAAAGGCGATTGAAAAACTCAAGGTGGTATAATCGGTGGTTTTTATCCACTTGCCTTTTGTGCCTATCAAGCATCTGATCACTTCGTCTTCAATGCCCATGCCCAATTCCAGGTCATTTGTGAAGTGTAAAGAATCAATACCGCCCGTTGGTCGTATTTTTAGAGAGATGAGCAGCGTACCCAAACGACAGTTGAATCGTGCATCCTGTGGAAACCGCACGTTTTGTGCAAAAGACTTAAAAAAGGCTTTTTGTCCGCCTTCGTATCGTTGGTCTAATGCTTGGTATGCCACAGAATCTATTTGTTCTTGTGTCTCATTTTGAGCAGCTATATATAAGGTGTAAAAGCTCAATAATCCAATGAATAGGGTTTTTCGGGTCATCATTATTGTTTTAATGCTTTAAAATGGGTTGCTGCTTTATTTTTATTTACTTTTTACTGAGGGGGGCTTATATTTTGGTGACTCACGTCGGAGATGTGTTTTATATGATGTATCGCGTCTGAAGACGCTCACGAGCGACGCGATATACTTTGTGCCAGCGAGGTTATTTCAATCTATC
>JANMJN010001264.1:0-1545 GCA_031371355.1 Saprospiraceae bacterium | reverse complement strand
ATAAACGCAAGGCAGCGGCAAGTACAAAAGATTACTTTTTGGCAGAAGGTTCACTCACTTGGTGGGCAATTGGAGCGTCATTGATTGCTTCTAATATCTCAGCCGAGCAATTTATTGGTATGTCAGGTAATGGTTATATGGTCGGAGTGGCAGTGGCAGCTTATGAATGGGTCGCGGCGATTGCACTGATAATTGTCGCTGTGTTTTTCATGCCGATTTACTTGAAAAATCATATTTTCACGATGCCTCAATTTTTGAAGCAACGTTATAACTCAACGGTCAGCCTAATTATGGCTATCTTTTGGTTGTTTTTATATGTTTTGGTTAACCTAACTTCTATTTTATACCTCGGAGCCTTAGCTATTGACAACTTAGTTGGCGGCGGTTATTTCCATTTGATTTTGATTAGTTTAGCTGTTTTTGCCTTGATTATTACCTTAGGGGGCATGAAAGTTATTGGTTTTACAGATGTTATTCAAGTAACTGTTTTAATTATCGGTGGTCTCGCAACCACTTATATGGCGTTGATAATGGTCAGCGAAAAATTTGGCGCAGGCAAAGATGTCTTCGCAGGTTTTAACCTTTTAATACAAAAAGCAGATGACCATTTTCATATGATTTTGCCAAAACCAACAGCAGCTACGTCTCAAGCAGACATTAATAAATACCTCATGTTACCCGGTATTTTGATGTATGCGGCTGGTCAATGGATTGTTAATTTGAACTATTGGGGTTGCAATCAATACATCACGCAACGGGCTTTGGGTGCAGATTTGAAAACGGCGCGGACGGGTATCCTTTTCGCAGGTTTTTTGAAATTGATGATGCCTGTTATTGTTATGTTACCGGGTATTGCGGCTTATGTTCTGTATCAAAATGGTGAATTACAAGCAGGTATGACTGCGGGCGGCAAGTTCAATTCAGACAATGCCTACTCTTCAATATTGGCTTTTTTGCCAAATGGCTTAAAAGGCTTAGCTTTGGCAGCTTTGACGGCAGCGATTGTAGCGAGTTTGGCAGGCAAAGTGAACTCGATTTCGACCATCTTTACGCTCGATTTGTACAAAAACTATATTGACAAAGACGCAGACGAAAAGAAATTGGTCGGCATCGGACGCATCGCTATTTTTGCTTCAATGATATTCGCTATTTTTCTTACGTGGGAAGATATGCTCGGCATCGGTGGCGAAGGCGGCTTTACTTTTATCCAAAAATATACAGGTTTCATCAGTCCAGGGGTGTTTGCCATGTTCCTTTTGGGTATGTTTTGGAAACGGACAACACCTGCAGCTGGTGTCGTTGGCTTATTAGTAGGCTTCATTTTATCCGTTTTCTTCAACGAAGCAGCCCCCTCAGTATTGGGCAACGAAACGTTCCTTTACACAGCTTATCCGGATGGCAAAGGCGGTTTTGAAATTCCGTTCTTGATTTGTATGGGCTTGGCATTCATGTTTGCGGTTATTTCAATGGTCGTTGTCAGTATGGTCGGCGATAAAGTCAATAAAAATGCTTTTGAAATAGATGCCAGTATGTTCAAACCCGATA
>JANMJN010001129.1:0-5724 GCA_031371355.1 Saprospiraceae bacterium | reverse complement strand
CACTCGCCCGAATCTCCTCGTGCCGGCGCACGTCGTCGCCGGACTCAATTCCTAATTACTTTTTACCTTTTGCTGGTGCCGCTGGTGCTGCACCTGGCTTAGGACGTTTCGCACCGTATTTAGAGCGGCTCTTTTTACGGTTTTTAACGCCTTGAGTGTCGAGTGCGCCACGGACAATGGTGTAACGTACACCCGGTAAGTCTTTTACACGACCACCACGTACAAGTACGATTGAGTGTTCCTGCAAGTTGTGACCCTCACCTGGGATGTAGCAAATCACTTCCATTTGCGTCGTTAAGCGAACTTTTGCAACCTTGCGGAGTGCCGAGTACGGCTTCTTAGGCGTTGTCGTGTAAACACGTGTACACACACCACGACGTTGTGGACATGCTTTGAGTGCGCGTGTTTTACTTTTTTCGACGATGACCTCTCTGCCTTTACGTACAAGCTGGTTAATAGTAGGCATGTAGAAATTATTGAACTTTTGTTAAAAAATAAGAAAACTAATTGTTTTTCAATGAGTTATATAAAATACTATCGAAAAACGCCCGCAAAGTTACACTTTTAAAACCAATTGAGATAATATTTTCTCTTTTTGGTTCAAAAAAACTTTACCAAATTGAAGGTTAATAACTCATCACTACTATCTTCTCAACATCTGAGGGCTTTAAATTTCTATGTTCACCTAAACCCAACCAACCCCGTTCTGTGAATCGTTGTGCTATTTTTTCAGCCGTACCTTCGAAGTCTGCTGTGTATTCAGACAGTTTTGTTTGAATATTGAGTGAATGAAAAAAGGCTACGGTCTTCTCAATAGCAGCTTGTGCTTTTTCATCAACGCCCCCCTCAGTAATACCCCAAATCCGTTCAGCATATTGGGCTAATTTTTCTTTTTTCGCTTCAAAATTGTACTTATAGTGGCTCGGTGCGATAATACTCAATGTTCTGGCATGGTCAATACCGTACATTGCCGTCAATTCATGTCCCATCGCATGAACAGCCCAATCGTTAGGCACACCTTTTTGTATCAAGCCATTGAGTGCCATCGTGCAACTCCACATGAAATTAGCGGCAGCTGTATAGTCTGACGGGTCTTTCATAATGCGCGGTGCAACTTCAACCAAAGACTGCATGATGCTTTCTGCAAACCTATCTTGCAAAATTGCGCCAATTGGGTATGTCATATATTGCTCCAAAACGTGCGTAAAGGCATCGGTAATACCATTCGCTAATTGACGTTGCGGAATGGATTTGACAACTTCAGGGTCTAATATCGAAAACTCAGGAAACAAACCGGGTCCACCCATAGATAGTTTTTCTTGCGTTTCTGCACGTGTTATAACTGCCCCTGAATTCATTTCAGAACCCGTTGCGGGCAATGTGAGAACCGTTCCGAAAGGCATGCCTTTTTCAGTGCGTATATTTTTTTTCAAAATATCCCAAGGATTATCGCCTTGATACAAAGCCGCAGCGGACAAAAATTTTGTGCCATCTATGACCGAACCGCCACCAACGGCAAGCAAATAGCTGATATTCTGTGCTTTGATAATGCCTAAAGCCTCCATCAAAACCGCATATTCAGGATTGGCAGGAATTCCCCCGAACTCAGTAACATTAAAATCTTTTAGAGCTGTTTTTACTTGTTCATAGATGCCGTTTTGCTTGATACTACCACCACCATATAATAGTAGGATGTTCGACTGTGGGGGTATCTCTTTAGCGATTTTCGCAATCTGTCCTTTACCAAAAATAATTTTAGTCGGATTTTTAAATTCAAAATTGAGCATTTTCTTATTTTATTTTTTAAAAATGATGGATTCTATTCGAGTTTTTGACCATAAACATCAGCAATAAACCGCCAAAAGTCGCTCTTTGTTTAAAATTGTTTTAGGTATATATAGTATCCGGAAATAGAATAGGTTTGAATTTTATACAAAAGTTATCCACATTTTGTTAGCATATTATTGAAACAAAATGGTGATTTTGACCTAAATTTGTTCCGCTTTTTAAAATTCCATTGTTGGATGGTAAAAATACTACCCAAAGCATCTATTTTAATGACTAATTTTAACGACTAATCTATCAACGTATGAAATTCAGCGTTTCGTCTTCCGACCTATTGAAGCAATTACAAATCGCAGGTGGTGCTATCGGTTCAAACCCCGTTCTGCCCATTCTTGAAGATTTTTTGTTTACCATTCAAGATAATAAACTCTTGATTGCCGCCACAGACCTCGAAACGAGTATCTCAACGGAGTTGGATGTCATGAGTGATTCCGACGGCTCTATCGCCGTTCCAGCCAAAATTTTGATGGACACGCTTAAAGCGTTGCCACAACAACCGATTACTTTTAGTATCAATGAAGACAATTTCAGCATCGAAATCACTTCGGCTTATGGTAAATATAAATTAGCAGGTGAAAACAGCGATGATTTTCCAAGTATTCCCCAAGCGGAAGCCGATACTTTCATAACGATTCCAAGCCACACATTGGCACAAGGCATCAACAAGACTTTGTTTGCCACCTCTAACGATGAGTTGCGCCCTGCCATGACAGGCGTTTACTTTCAAGTGGATAATGATAAATTGACATTTGTAGCAACCGATGCACATAAATTGGTGCGGTATTCTTTTGTTGACATCAAAAGTGCAGAAGCTACTTCGTTCATTGTGCCTAAAAAAGCCTTGAATCTTCTAAAAAACGCTTTGCCACAAAACGATGAGGTGCGTATTTCATATAATAAATCGAATGCCTTTTTCAATTTTCCTAACGTCAATTGGGTTTGCCGTTTGATTGATGCCCGTTATCCTGATTACAATGCCGTCATTCCGATTGATAATCCGAACAAGGTGACGGTGGTACGTACAGATTTCCAAAACTCCTTGAAGCGTATTGCCATTTATGCCAATAAAACGACCAATCAAGTTGTTTTAAACATCAACGATAAAAGTCTAACAATTTCAGCGCAAGATCTTGATTTCTCAAACGAAGCAACGGAACAATTGGCGTGTAGTTATGACGGAACAGGCACGATGACAATTGGTTTTAATGCCAAATTCCTCGTGGAAATGCTGGGTGTTATGGAAGGCGATGATATTCAGATTGAGCTATCCACACCAACTCGTGCAGGTATTATGCGTCCTGTTGAGCCGATTGCAGGCGAAGATATTTTGATGCTCGTTATGCCTGTTATGTTGTCTAATTGATTGATTTTCAATAGTAAAACATAAAAATATTCTAATTTTTCAGTCTTCCATGAGTTTAACGCTTTTGGAAGACTTTTTTTTGTAAAAATACTGAGGGGGGCATCTTCAATCTCTCAACCGAAACAAATGCTTTGTTTTATACGATTGAAACCCCAAACGCTCATAAAACTGCGCTGTTTTTTCCTTTTGTAAACCCACTTCCAAAAGATAACCGACTTCACCATACCGTTTTTCTCTAAACAGTTTTTCAAAGAAACAAGTGGCAATGCCTTGATTACGAAACGATTCTTTCACCAAAAGTTCATCAATCATCAGCATACGTCCGCCAAATTCGTTGCTCCAAAACCATGTTAGGAGCGCGTAACCGACAATGTCGTTTTGAATTGTAAAAATAAGAATGTCTAATTCTGTCGAAGCGTGTTCAAGCCTTTCAATCGTTTTTTTGATGTTTTCTGCAGAGAGTCGTCCAACCGTCGTGGCTTTATCATCTGCATATAATTCTAAAATCATTTTTTCGAGGTCTGCGTAATCATTTTTCTGAAAAGAACGGAAATTGAGCATTTTTGATGGTTTTATAATTTAATGTATAAGAAAACGAGATGAATTAATAGCATTTTGAATTATGGCATCATATTTGAAAAAATAGAAAATATAAGAATGATACTGCTAAACAACGCAAATTCAAGCTTAAATTAAAGCAAAACGAAAAAACAATATTTTCAAAGATAGGAGTAAGTAAACATATGCTTCAACAACTTTACACCTCATAAGAAATTGAAGAAAAAGAGAAAACGACAAATAGGGGTATTTTTATGTTTTTCATTGGACTCCGGCGCTTAAAAAAGTGTCGGAGTTTTTTTTGTTTAAAAAAAATCAAAACCTAAACTGTAATTTTGAGGTTTTATTGATAATTAAAAAACAACGATGACTTTTACGAATCCTTCCTTAGTTCTTCAAAAAAATGACGACCAAAAAGGTCAAATCACTTGGCGAAGCCCTTCAAATATTGCCATTATCAAGTATTGGGGCAAGCATGGCGTTCAATTGCCACGGAATCCGAGCATAAGTTTCACTTTAAACAATGCGTTTACAGAAATGACGCTTGAATATCAAGTGAAAGAACAATTTGATCATAAAATTTCACTTGAATTTGACTTTGAAGAGCGCGACAAAATTGAAAAATTTCGCCAAAAAATCGTTGCTTTTTTAGAAACACAATTACCGATTTTTCCTTTTTTGACTGAATTGGATTTGAAAATCACATCGTCTAATTCGTTTCCACATTCGGCGGGTATTGCGTCTTCGGCATCGAGCATGAGTGCATTGGCTTTGTGTTTGTGTTCTTTAGAAAATGATTTTTTGGGTTACAATACTGAGGGGGCAGATTTTTTGCAAAAGGCATCTTACCTTGCCCGTTTGGCTTCGGGTAGTGCCTGTCGTTCTGTTTACCCAACAATGGCGGTTTGGGGCGAATGTAAAGATGTAAAAGGCTCATCGGATGCGTATGCTGTTGGTTTTGAAGAAGAAATACACTCTGTTTTTAAATCATATCACGACGATATACTCATCGCAGCGACCGGCGAAAAGTCCGTTTCCAGCCGCATGGGTCATGGTTTGATGAATGACAATCCTTATGCACCCGCCCGATATCAACAAGCAAATGAGCGTATGAGCCGTTTAATTGCGGCTTTGAAAGTGGGTGATGTCGTGACTTTTGGGCAAATTGCCGAAGACGAAGCGATGACTTTACACGCCTTAATGATGACCACATCTCCATGGTTTACGCTGTTGAAACCGAATACCTTAAAAATGATTGAAATACTGAGGGGGTGGCGTGACACGACAAAAGTACCCGCGTATTTTAGCCTCGATGCGGGTCCAAACTTGCATTTGCTCTATCCCGATGCTTTTGAAAATGAAGTTAAAGAATTGATAAACAATGAGTTGAAACAATATTGCGAAAACGAGAGAGTTATATTTGATACGGTCGGTCAAGGTGCAGTCCGTTTATAAATTTATTAAATTATGAAAAAAACTGTCTTTCAATTTTTAATACTAACCGTCTTCGCAACGGCTTGTAATGGTCAACAACCAGCAAACCGAGCGCACGCTCAAAATCCAAAATTTGACAAAACAATAGCCAATTGGTTGTCATTTTCTGTCAAAACGGTTAGTCCAAATGACGTTAAAAAGATGCCCGACGCCATCCTTCTCGATGCCCGCGAACGAGAAGAATACGATGTCAGCCATTTGCCCAACGCCGTTTTTGTCGGTTACAAAGATTTTGAAAAAAAGGCATTGGCTAATGTCCCCAAAGACAAACCCATCGTCGTCTATTGCTCCATCGGATATCGCAGTGAAAAGGTTGGTGAAAAGTTGCAAAAAATGGGTTTTACAAATGTCAATAATCTCTACGGCAGTATCTTTGAATGGGTGAATGAAGGCAATCAAGTCGTTGATAATCAAGGGAATACGACTAAAAAGGTACATACTTTTAATAAATCTTGGAGCAAATG
>JANMJN010001049.1:0-5256 GCA_031371355.1 Saprospiraceae bacterium | reverse complement strand
GGTGAAAATTTAGATAAAATAGAAAAAGTGATACCCCCTCAGTATAAAACCGAAAATGTCCATTTTGAAGCAATTTGCGATGTCAAAAACCCCCTTTTCGGCAAAAATGGCGCAGCATATATTTTTGCAAAACAAAAAGGCGCAACAGAACAAGATATTGAAACGCTCGATAAAGGGTTAAAACATTTTGCCAAAGTTATTGGTACTGATGCAACGGTTCAAGGCGCAGGTGCGGCGGGCGGCTTGGGTTTTGGTTGTCTTTATGCCTTAAATACGGTCATGAAACGCGGCATTGATTCCGTCTTAGATTGGGCAAATTTTGATGAACACGCCGCCGATGCCGATTATATTTTTACAGGCGAAGGACGGCTCGATGCCCAAACTTTGCAAGGAAAACTCATAGCAGGCATCGCAGAAAGAGCGAAAGGAAAATCAATTATTGCGCTTTGTGGTGCATTGGATTTACCCCCTCAGTATCTCAACGATTTAGGACTAAAAGCAGCCCTTTCAATTACGTCAAAACCTTGTACCTTGGCGGAAGCATTGGCTGAAACAGCAAAAAATTTAGAAAATACCGCGTTTAATATTGCAAGACTTATTGACCACAGATTGGACTGATGTGACTAATTTACACTAATTTCTTTTGTCATCCTGTAAGGAACAAAGAAAATCAGCGCAAATCAGCCCTATCCGTCCAATCTGTGGTCTAAAAAAATCAACAAAATGAAAAATCTAAAAAAACGCCTCAAACAAGGAGAAACCCTCAACGGCTGTTGGCTCAATCTCGGCAGCGCATTAACCGCCGAAATTGTCGGACAAGCAGGTTTCGATTGGGTCTTAATTGACCTTGAACATGGCGCGGGTGTCGAAAAAGATGTATTGGCACAATTACAAGCCTTAGAAAGCACTGATGCTGCCGCACTTGTAAGAGTTGAAAGTGCAGAATCGCCGCGCATTTCCCGTATATTGGACATGGGTGCAGAAGGGATAATGTGTCCAAAAGTGGATAATGCAAAAGAAGCCCAAAAAGTCGTTACTGGCTTGCATTATCCGCCTTTTGGCAATCGGGGTGTGGCAAAAATGGTGCGCGCAACCCAATTTGCACAAAATTTTGATACCTATTATGCCACATCAAAAGAGACGATTCTCGGCATTGTCCAAATCGAAACCCTTGAATCGCTCAATCATTTGGACGCAATCGCTGCGGTTGAAGGCGTTGATGTCCTTTTCATCGGACCCGCCGACCTGTCAATGGCAATGGGTATTTTTGGACAATTTGACCATACAACTTTTGTTTCTGCCGTCAATAATATCGTTCAAGCTGCCGAAAAAGCAGGAAAAGCCACAGGCATTTTATTGTTCAATGCCGATGATTATGACAAATATCGGAACGTAGGTATCCGCTTCATCGCTTGCGGTGCAGATGCCACTTTTGTCGCCAATGGCGCAAGAACAATGGCTGCAAAGCTCAATGCCAATAGAAGAAATATACAAAACAATATTTAATTAAACATATAGCCACATAGGGCACATAGTTTTTTAATAATCATTATTCAAAAAACAAAAGTAATGTGTCCTATGCGGCTATGTGTTAAAACAAAACAAAATGGGCGACCCAATTTTCATCTTATTTGTCGGTGTCATCATCGTTGTTGGTGGCATCATTGGCTTAAAACTGCATCCGTTTTTAGCACTTTTATTGGCGGCGGTGGCAGTCGCTTTGCTCACACCGATGACTTCGTTAGAGCAATTTTACATCTCAAAAGGTTCTGCGGTAGCCGAAGCCACTAAGTTGGCACACAAAAGCATTGGGGAACGCATCGGTTTAGAATTTGGCAATACCTGTGCTAAAATCGGCATTTTGATAGCAATGGCGGCGATAATTGGCAAATCCATGCTCGAAAGTGGGGCAGCCGAAAAAATCATTCGCTCTTTGCTCAAATTGACGGGCGTTAACAAAGCACCGATTGGCTTCCTCATCAGCAGTTTTTTCTTGACAATTCCTGTGTTTGTGGACACCGTTATTTTCTTAATGATGCCTTTGGCGAAGGCAATGGGTATGCGTTTGGGTAAAAATTATCTATTGCTCGTCTTGTGTGTCATTGCGGGGGCAGTGATGGCAAATTCATTTGTGCCACCATCGCCAGGTCCATTGTTTTTGATCGGTGCGCTCAACGTGCCGATTGGTTTGATGATGGGTTGCGGTACACTTTTGGGGCTTTGTACGATTACTGTGGGGTATTTTATCGCCGTTTATCTCAATAAAAAAATGCCGATTCCGTTGCGCGACGCACCCGATGCACGTTTGGAAGACATTGCCACAATTGCCAATAAAGACGATAAAGACTTGCCTATTTTGGGTTTAGCCTTGCTGCCTGCCGTTTTTCCTTTGGTGACGATTTGTATTCGGTCGGGCGTTGAAGCCTTCGCAAAACCAAATACACCTTTGACTGCCAACGGTTTTTTGAATGGATTAATGGACATCGTTCTATTTTTTGGTGACAAAAACATTGCTTTATTTACGGGCGCAATTTTCGCTTTGTTGGTTGTTTGGCAACAGAAAAAAACGAGTAAATCTGCTATGACCACTTTTGTTCAAACGGCTTTGATGAGTGGCGGCGGCATCATTCTCATCACAGCAGCAGGCGGTGCTTTCGGCGGTATGTTGCAACAAACAGGTATCAGTGTCCGCATTGCCGATTTGACAAAAGACTATCAAATGGCGTTGATTCCTTTAGCGTTTTTCATTACAGCTGTAGTGCGGACAGCACAAGGCTCGGCGACGGTGGCTTTGATTACGGCTTCGGGTATTTTGGCAGGTATGGCGCAAAATGCCAATCTCGGTTTTCATCCCGTTTATCTTTGTTTGGCAATTGGCGCAGGCGCAAAACTCGTGCCGTGGATGAACGATGCAGGTTTTTGGATTATGTGTAAAACAAGTAATTTGACAGAGAAAGAAGCCCTACAAACGATAGCGCCGATGCAGAGTGCTATGGGTATCGTAGGTTTGATTTTGACGATGATAGCAGCGCAATTATTTCCAATGGTTTGATAGGAAATAACGCAAAAGAGATTTCTGCTGAACGACAAAAAAAAATTCGATTGACATAAGTAATGACCCCAAAAACTATATCAAAAACTATATCTCAACCATTCAGCCATCATAATAGCAAAATAAGTACCCACTGCATTGCCCAAAGCACCAATTAAAATACCCGCTAAACCTAAGTCATCGCGTCCAAGACTTTGAGCGACCACCAAACAAGTGGACGAACCGCCGAGATTAGCTTGTGAGGCTATGCCCATGACATCCCAATCTTGTTTAAGTAAATACCCAAAGCCAAATTGAAACAGCGTATGTATAGTCACCAAAATCAAGACAAAACTAATGAGTGTCATCGCCAAATCGCCGTTTTTCAATAATGTTGGTATATCACAATACGCCCCAATAACCGCTAAAAACAAGTAAACACACAACATACCCATGAGTTTATTCCCTTTGATGCGTTGGATAACAGGTATTTGCGCTAAAACTAAGGCAATCGTTGTCAACCAAATGACCATTGGCAAATTGGGATACCATTTATGCAATTCTTGTGCAACAAATAAAGTCCCATAACCAATCAACAAAAGCCACGCGATACTGAGGGGGTTGACTGTTTCGATATCACTCATTACCTGTTCATAGCCTTCATCAGAAGCCGCCCCTTGTCGCTGTGTTGGAAGTATGGTTTTCATTATTTTAGGAATGGCAATCGTCGCCATCACCCATATCGCGGTCATAATATTGTCAATTGCCGTGATAGAAGCGTACAATGCACCGTCTTTTGTCACATTATAATGCAAAGCAACCGCGTTCAGATTGATGCTACCGCCAATAAAAGTGCCTGTAAACATGCCACCAACGGCAAAATAGTTTTCGCCCATCTGTACTTTACCGTTGACTGCCCACATACCAACCGCCACACCGACCATAATGCCCAATGCACCGAGAAAGAAATTCCCAATCATGGGCAATCCCGCTTTTTTCAAACTTTTTAGATTGACACTCAACATCAAATAAAAGATTGCCATTGGTGCGATGTATTTGAAAATGCCATCGTACAAAGGCGGCGCTGCCGAAGAAGTCGGAATCAGTCCTATATTTGCCAAAATAGTTGTCAAAACAATGACAATCATAGCGGAGCTTAATTGTTTGATGTAGCGAACGCGCCCTAAATACAAGGCAGCAATGACACAGGCGATAAGGATAAGAAAAAGGAGCAATGGGTTCATCGTTTTTTTTCACAAAGCTAAAAACATTTTTGGTTGATGGATAAATTGAGGATAAAAGTAAATCAGTGGTTTATCTTTGTCGGATTGTCTAAGCACACCCCATTATGCGCCTTTGATAATGGATTTTGAGTAAATTGACCCCCTCAGTATAAAAGTAGTTTTGATAACTTTGACTCAAAATAGTAAGAATTTAATAAAAAAACAAAGAACATGGCTAAGAAAATTATCAATATTGAGCAATCACCTATTGCTATTATCGCTTATAAGAATGAGGACTACATTTCCTTAACGGATATGGCACGTAGTCAAATGCAGGAAGCTGTTATTATTAAATGGTTGAGTTTGAAAAGCACGATTGAATATCTGGGTGAATGGGAAGCCTTGTATAATCCAGATTTTAATTATACCGAATTCGGTACAATTAAAAATTCAGCGGGTAGCAATAACTTTGTACTTTCTGTAAAACAGTGGATTGAACAAACGGGAGCTATTGGCTTAACTGCAAAAGCGGGGAGATATGGTGGAACGTATGCCCACAAAGATATTGCGTTTCATTTTGGTATGTGGATTAGCCCAAAATTCCAATTACTCTTGGTTAAAGAATATCAAAGACTAAAAGAAGATGAGAATGACCGCCTAAAATTAACATGGAATTTGCAGCGCACTTTAGCAAAAGTGAATTACAAAATTCATACAGATGCTATAAAGGAAAACTTAATACCCCCAACTCTTTCCAAAGAAAAAATACAGTTTGTATATGCTGATGAAGCGGATTTGCTGAATATGGCATTGTTTGGACTCACTGCCAAACAATGGAGAGATGCACACCCGAAAGCATTGGGTAATATTCGAGATGAAGCAACTATTGAACAGTTGGTCGTATTGTCTAATATGGAAAGTATCAATGCTGTTTTAATTCATCAAGGTTTACCCCAACCTCAACGCTTGCAGCAATTGAATACAATCGCTATAACTCAAATG
>JANMJN010001033.1:0-7319 GCA_031371355.1 Saprospiraceae bacterium | reverse complement strand
ACTTCCATTATCACCGCCACACAAGCGGCAAATGGTATTTATGCAAGTGGCAGTATCAGTGCAAACTTAGTGGTCAGCTTCCCAGTGCCATTGACAGCCGCACCGACACCGACAAGATTGGCGGCAAATGTCATTTCACTGTTCAGTAATGCTTACACAGATATTGCTGGCACAGATTGGTTTCCAAACTGGGGACAATCAACGGTCGTTTCAGATGTGATGATTCAAACCAATGCGACCAAAAAGTATGATAATCTCAATTATCAAGGCGTACAATTTGCTTCTGCGGTGAATGTTTCGACAATGAACTCTTTGCATATTGATTATTGGTCTTCTTCGGTCAATTCGTTTGATGTGTTTTTAATCAATATTCCACCGCTTACACAAACGGAACAAAAAGTAACTCTAACACCGACTTTATTAGGTTGGAACAGTATTGACATTCCGTTATCGTCTTACAATACGATTAATTTGACGGGTATTGGTCAATTCAAGTTGGAAGGCAGACCTTCAGGTGGAACGGTTTATTTGGACAATATTTATTTCTGGAAAAATGGTGCTATTCCTGTTGAAATGACTGATTTCAAGGTCAAATTAGTGAATACTACGACTGTTTTGGATTGGCAAACAGCAAGTGAACGTAACAATAAAGGCTTCGGTATTGAGCGCAGTGCTAAAGGAACGGATTATAAAAACATCGGTGAAGTCAAAGGAAACGGCACATCAAATGCACTTCATAGCTACACCTTTATAGATACAAATCCTTTGGATGGCATAAACTATTATCGCTTACGCCAAACAGATTTTGATGGTAAAGAAACGCTGTCGAAATTTATATCCATTGTTTTTGGAAAAAGTGGCTTGGTTGTCAAAACGACATTGATAAGTAATATCCTCGAAGTGAGTGTAGGGAATGAAAAACCCACCACTCTAAGTATTTACAATATGGCAGGACAACAAGTTTTTGTTGCCAAAGTACAGGGGTCACAAAGTTTAGACATCAGTAACTTGGCTAATGGTGTGTACATTATTGCCACCGATAAAGGTGAAACGGGTCGGTTCGTGAAGGAATAAAACGACATTCAGTTGGCGGGGTGATTCGAATCACCTCGCCAACTTTTTAAATAAAATGATAAAATGATAAAAAAAGTATTAACGCTTCTGTTCGGAGCTATTATGATATATGCTGGTGTTTCACACTTTAGGAAACCGGAGATATTTCTCCCATTTATACCCAACTTCTTACCAAAAGAAGGTTTTAACTACATGGTGGGCATCATCGAAATCATTGTAGGCATCGGTGCATTCATACCCAGATTTCGTTCGCAAGCAGCATTGGGCATCTTGTTATTGATGATTATATTTTTACCACTACACATCATGGACGTTTTCAAAGAGAACCCCGCCATTGGTACACATCAAGCGGCTTTGATTCGTTTACCAATTCAATTTGTCTTGATAGGGTGGGCATGGTTTATTGGAAAAGAATGATTGTACCTCAAAACGACAATAAGTATTTTGACAAATCATCATCAACGGTCAAATCCAATCGCTTTTTAAGACGATAACGGCTTTTTTCAATGCCCGTAATAGAAATATTCAACAGCGTTGCCATCTCTCGATTGCTCATATTCAGGCGGGTTAAGGCACACATGCGCAAGTCATTATGTGTCAAATTAGGATGCTTGGTTTGTAGCTCAGTAACGAAATTGCGGTTTACTTGGTCGAAATACAAGAGAAATTGATCCCATGTTTCCTTGTTTTCAATCTCTGCTTCGAGTGTCCGTTTTAAACCACGCAATGATTTTAAACGCTCGGATTCAGTCGCTGTTTTGATGCTTTCGAGATTGTCTTTTATGCCTGAAAGCAACTCGTTTTTATGCGCCATTTGGACGGCTTTTGTCATCAACTCATTGTTTTTCGTTTCTATTTCTGTCTCTAATTTTTCATTTTGAAGGCTTAAAACGGCTTGTTCAGATTCCAAAACACGTTGGTGTAAAATCGTTTCACGCCTTTCCAAATAAATACGAAACGCCAGAAAAACCAAACCCACCACGAGTAGCGTTATCAAAAATTTGAACCAAATTGTCTTCCAAAATGGCGGTGCAATGGTTATTTTTACTGTCGCCTCATTGTCTGACCACTCGCCGCTACTGTTTGTGCCCCGCACTCGGAATGTATAAGTCCCCACGTCGAGGTTGGTATAAGTCACCAAGCGTTGATTGGCGGTGCTGTAACGCCAGTCTTTGTCAAACCCTTCCATTTTGAAGGCATATTGATTGCGTGAAGACTCCGTAAAATCGAGCGCAGAAAAGGCGATTGAAAAGGCATTATCGAGATAAGACAATTGGATTTTATGGACTTGACTGATGTCACCTTGAAAGATGATACGCCCATCTGGCAGGACGCCTGAAGCAACTGATACATCAAATACCTTGAAATCAGTCAATACAATAGTTGGTTTGACGGCATTCGGCGCAATAACTTCGGGTCTGATAATATTCAAGCCATTGATACCGCCAAACATCATTTCGCCATCAAATGTCCGCAAAACAGCTGCTTGATTGAACTGATTGCTCATGCCATCAAGCGTTTTGTTGAATCTGAAATTATGAAAACTTTCTTTATCGGTATCGAACCTCGAAATCCCTTCGAAAGCACTGAGCCACAACAGTCCGTCACGGTCTTCTGAAATACCCATAATGGCATCTGAAATCAATCCATTACGTATCGTAAAGTGTTTGAATTTACCTTCACTGAGCCAAAGATTTAGTCCGCCGCCTTCTGTGGCAATCCACAATCGCCCCCGACTGTCTTCAAAGATTGCACGTATATAATCGCTGCTGATACTGAGGGGGTCATTTGAGCGATATTGAAAACGCGTAAAATTCTTTTTATCCCGATTGTAAAGGTTTAAACCGCTGTGTTCTGTGCCTATCCAAATATTGCCTTTTTTATCGGCAAACACAACCATGATGCCGTTATGACTAAGCGTTGTTGGATCCGCTTCATTGTACAAAAATCGCTGAAATTGACCCGTTTCAGGGTCAAAAAGATTGACACCATTGCCAACCGTCCCCACCCAGAGTTTACCCGAAGAGTCCGCCGCAATAGACCAAACGCTGTTGTTACTGATACTGAGGGGGTCAACAGGATTGCTCAAATAGTGCTTAAATGAACCACTTTGCCTGTCATACAATGCTAAACCGCCATTAAAATAGCCCAACCAAAGGCGTTTTTTCTTATCTTCAAAAAACGTTTTGACAACGGTATTTTGTACTTTATTAGGGTTGCTTATCTGTGAAAAACGATTATTTTTTCTATCAAAAACATTTACACCCCCTCCGTCAGTACCCAGCCATATATTGCCATCCGTTGTTTGGTAAAGTCCTAAAACAGAGCGATTGCTGAGTTCATTGCTCTGATTACCTGTATGTGTAAAATAATCAAATCGGATTTGATGGGCTTTATGGACATTCACACCGCCGTTAAATGTGGCGACCCAAACATTGTCATTGCGGTCAATACAGACATCGTATAAGGCATTTGTATTCAAACTCCCACTTTGTGAATTATTGCTTTTGTAAGCAAAGAAGGTATTAGTTTCGGGGTTAAAAACATTCAAACCGCCCCCGTCAGTAGCGATAAGCAAATCGTTGCCTTTGGTCATTGCCAGCCCCAAAACGGCATTAGAATTTAAGCCATTCTGATTGTCAAAATGCTGAAAGTGGTTGTTCATCAAGCTCATTTGATACAAACCCGTTCCGTCAGAACCTATCCATAAATTGCCTTTACCGTCCAGTAAAAGCGTTTTTTGATAGCCGTTTATGTTAGGCACATCGGCATATAATTGCTTGAAAGTGTTTGATGTCGTATCAAAATAATTCATGCCTTCACCCGTTGTGGCGACCCACATTCGCCCGCTTTTGTCTTGTACAAATGCAAAAACAGCATTGTTCGATAATTGACTGTTTTCGTGATTAAAATGCTGTGTTGTGTGCGTTTTGGGGTCATAGACAATCAGTCCATCGTCCAAAGTCCCTATCCATATTTTCCCAGAATTATCTTCGTAAATGGCTTGAATTCGCTTTCCTACAAGGGCTTTAAACCTTGTTGTGTCCGTCAAATACTGGAATGTACCCGTCAAAGCATCGCGCATACAAAGGTCACCTGAATGTGTGCCGACCCACAAATTCCCTTTTTTATCTTCAAACAATGCGTGAACTGATTTGCCCAAAAAGCCCATTGAACCTACTTGTGTTTGTCCAAAAAGCCGACATTCATAGCCATCATAACGAATTAAGCCGCGTTGGGTACCAAACCACATAAACCCTTTTTGGTCTTGAACAATGCGGTAAACTGTACTGTGTGGCAAGCCATTGTTGATGGTAATAGATTCAAAGAAATAGCCTTTCTGCGCAACGAGGACATCACACAAAATGAAAGACATTAGGAAAAGAACCTGTTTTGAAAACGTCATAATGGGTTCGTTAAAAGTTTGATTTTACTAAACTTAAATTTGGACGCTCAAATATAATATTATTGAACGAAACCCTTTAATTTGAAGAAATACTGAGGGGGCTTTTCGAAAAAACAAAGCCATTTGATAACAGTCAAAATGCTACCAAATGGCTTTTAGAGAACGACATTAAACACACACCAAATAGTTTATACCTATAAATTCCTTTTTTTCAGTTCTTTTATTGCATAATCACAAGCACGTGCCGTCAATGCCATGTAAGTCAGCGAGGGATTTTGCGTTGACGTAGAAGTCATACTGGCACCATCGGTAACGAAGACATTTTTGCAGGCATGAAGCTGATTCCATGAATTGAGCAACGATGTTTTAGGGTCTTTTCCCATCCGTACGCCGCCCATTTCGTGAATATCTAAACCTGGTGCTTGGTGCGAGTCATTTGTTTTGATATTTGTAAAGCCCGCCATCGTGAACATTTCGGTCATTTGCTCGAAATAGTCTTTGACCATTTTTTCATCATTGTCGTCATAGTCAATGGATATTTTTAGTTTTGGCATACCGAAGGCATCTAATTGGGTTTTGTCGAGTGACAACTGGTTGGATTCTTTTGGAATCGTTTCACCCATCATATGCGAACCGACATTCCAATTGCTCCATTTATTGTTAGCTTCCAAACTGGTCTTCAAATCCAGACCAATGGTTTCTCTATCCTGCGTTTTGTATCTACCTGTAGAAAAACCAGCCGCATAACCCCGTAAAAAGTCTGTTTCTTGCTTGTAAACGTTGCGAAAACGGGGAATATAACTGCTATTCGGACGTATCCCCTCAGTCGTTGTGTCCAAAAAGCCTTCGTATTCACCTCTGATGGATGCCCGATAATTGTGAAAAGCAGCGTATTTACCCATCAAACCATTGTCGTTGCCCAAGCCATCAGGAAAACGGTTAGAAGTTGAATTCAATAAAATCAAATTGGTATTGAAAGCGGCGGCATTGACAAAGATGATTTTAGCAAAATACTCCGTCATCTCCTTGGTTTCTGAATCAAAAACCCGCACACCTTTTGCCATTTGCTTTTTCTCATCATAAATAATGGAATGAACAACTGAATTGGAGCGCATCGTCATTTTACCTGTTTTTGCTGCCCACGGTAGGGTAGAGGCGTTGCTGCTGAAGTAGCCACCGTAGGGACAACCGCGCTGGCAAAGACTCCGATTGACGCATTGTGACCGACCTTGTTCCAGATGAATCGGTTCTGGTTTGGTAATGTGCGCACAACGAGCAATGATGATGTGGCGGTCTTTATAAGTATTCGCAACCTTTTCTTTGAAATATTTTTCAACGCAGGTCATTTCATGCGGCGGCAAAAACTCACCGTCAGGTAATTCAGCCAAACCGTCTTTATTGCCTGAAATACCTGCAAATTTTTCAACATAACTGTACCACGGTGCAATATCATCATAACCAATTGGCCACTCAACGGCAAAACCATCGCGGGCAGGTCCGTCAAAATCCAACTGACTCCACCGTTGCGTTTGGCGCGCCCAAAGCAGCGACTTGCCGCCTGTTTGATAGCCCCGAATCCAATCAAAAGGCTTCTCTTGTATGTAAGGATGCTCGTTGTCTTTGACGACAAAATGGGCAGCATCTTCTCTGAAAATATAACATTTGCTGGCAATTGGATTGGCTTCTCGTACCGCGAGCGGCATTTGCCCACGATGGTCAAATTCCCAAGGCTCTTTCAACGTCGTTGGATAGTCAACGATGTGCTTAACTTCGCGTCCACGCTCTAAAACTAAGGTGCGTAACTTACTGCCTGTCAATTCTTTAGCAGCCCAACCGCCACTCATGCCCGAACCGATGACGATGGCGTCATAAGTCCTTCTTTTTATACTATCAATATTTAAATTAGCCATTATTATGTTTTAGTTTGAAACAGGTTATACCTCTTTTCTATTTTTATTTTTTAATTGGCACGCACCCGTAAAACCGTGCAGGAGCCATTTCATAATCCGTAAATTTTGTCATATAATATTCTGAACTGGTATAACCTTGAACGGTTAATCCGCGAAGCGTCCGATAAAAGCCAACGGTGTCTTTGTCCGTTGATTGCGCCATCGTTTTCAAAATAGCTAACCGTTGTGTTGTGTCGCAAGCAGTAAAAGACTTTTCATAGGTCTTCATACTGAGGGGGTCTATTTCTCCCAATTTTTTTTCAAAACTCTCTTGCGCTTTTTTGTCAAAGCAATCGGCAAGCATAGTTTGAATGAATTTATGCACACCAAGCCCTTTTGCGCCGAGCGTTTCCGTAGTCGGAATAATCGTTTCAACGAGTTCAGCTAACAGTGCCTCGTTACCGATAGATAAAAACGTTTTGCCGATATTGGCTTGTTGCCAACCCGAAGCCCAAGCGGGTAAACTGACTAAACTGCCCAAAGAGAGGGCTAAACCTTTAATTGCTGTCCTTCTTTCCATATTTGATGATTTTAATTTTTGACCACAGATGACACTGTGGTCAAAGCTAAGTATTACGTTTTATTAAAAAATCACTTTCACCCTTTGACCCTTTGTCAAAGTCATTTTTTTCATTTTTTTACCATAATAAACAGTCGTACTGCCGCCTTTAGCAGAGGAAATAGCCACGGCAGTCAATTTTCCCTCCGCCCAAACCATGTCAACGACAAAACCGCCGCGTGCGCACAAACCTTTGATTGAGCCACTGACCCAAGCATCGGGTAGGGCAGGGAGGAGTTCGATGTTACCCATTTCAGACTGCAACAACATTTCAGCTACGGCAGCCGTTCCGCCAAAATTGCCGTCAATTTGGAACGGTGGATGGGCATCA
>JANMJN010000981.1:0-2415 GCA_031371355.1 Saprospiraceae bacterium | reverse complement strand
ACAGGCAAAGCATTTAAAATGCCCATGGCAACAATAGGCATTTGGGGAACTGACGGCACTATGATTGAAGAACATTTATTCTGGGACAATCAAACCTATGCGAACCAAATTGGCTTAGGCAAATAATTTTATTAATCATATAGTTTTAAAAATAAAAAAATGACAACACAATCAAAAGTAGCCGTAATTGGCTTAGGAAACATTGGACAAGCCGTAGCTGCTAACCTTGCAAAATCCAATAGAACATTTATTGCAGCAGACAGAAATGTGGCAAAAGCGAAAGAACTTTCTGCAATATGGGGAGCTTCTGCACAGCCAAGCGATATTGCAACTGCTGTAAAAGATGCAGACATTTTAGTTTTATCAATTCCATTTGGCGCAATTGTCGATTTTTTAATACAAAATGCTGCTGATTTGGAAGGTAAAATTATTGTTGACCCATCCAACCCAATTGCACCAGACGAAAATGGTGGGTTCAAAAAAATCATTGATGCAGAAAAATCTGCTGGACAAATCAATGCCACATTCCTACCTAAAAATGCAAAACTTGCAAAAGCATTAGGAACATTGGGGGCAGGCTCTTTAGCAGCAGCAGCGTATCAAAAACCAGAGGTGGCTACATTGTTTTATGCAACAGACGACGAAACAATTGACTCCCAAATTGAGGAGTTAATTACTGACAATGGTTTTGCGCCAGTTCGTATAGGCGACTTAAATCAGTCTATACGCATAGAAGTTTTTGGCGACTTACACGAGTTTGGCGCATTAGGCAAAACCGTAACGATAACAGAAGCAAAAGCAAAAATTTAATCAATCATTAAAAAAGCAAAAACAAGTAAGATGAAAAAGTCGATCTTAGGTTTATTAACCATCGTCTCATTACTAATGGGAAACACAGCAAACGCACAATCAAAGCACAAAACTGCGGTATAAACCTTAGTGCACAATTATTTTGAGGCATTAAATGCAGGAGATGCAACCAAAGTAACATCCTATTTCACAAAAAGCGGAGTGTTGCTTGCACAAGGTGCACCAACAGCTACTGGAAGCGAACAAGTAAATGGAACATTCAAATATGTTTTTGATAATTTTAGCTACTCACTTAAAGTAACCATTGATGAAGTTATAGTTCAAGGCAAAACTGCCATTGTGAGTTCTACATCTACTGGTTCTTTTGTGATAAAAGCAAAAAACGAAACCATACCAGCAGACTATCGAGAAACATTTATTCTGCAAAAAGAAAACGGTGTTTGGAAAATAGCAAGGTATATGTACAATCAACCTAAGTAATCGGTTGAGCAATCCTTTTGCTGGTTTGGCTTTTTTAAGCCAAACCAGTAATTATTATCGTTCTGTGACAATTTTTGTGGTGAGCTGCATAAAGTTCGGGAAACTTTGAAAGTTTCCCGAACTTGGGCGTTCATTTTGCTTTGTTTTTTTCTTCAACCACAGAAAATGTCACAGAACCATTATTATTTTCACTAATAAATTATTAAATCAATGAAAAAATTAAATATTCTAATAGCAATATTTTTATGCTCAAATGTAGTTTTTAGCCAGCAACTTAAATTGGGTAAACAAATTTTTGAGCTGCACAATGTTACGGGCTCTATTATTAAGTTTCAAGGCGCAAATGTTTTAAAGATAGAAAGAGATTTAAAGGCTATTCCATTTGACGAAAAGCGATTAGAAGCTACCGTAGATGAGCGACATTATGCTAAATTGCTTGGATTAGATGATTTTGAGAATGGCACAATTGAAGTGAAAATGTATAGCCAAATTCAAAACCCTTCGCCTTACAAACCAGCAGCCGGCTTTATTGGCGTTTATTTCAGAATAGCTGAAAATGATTCAGCTTTTGAATCTATTTATCTACGACCAAAGGTTGGAAGAGCCAGTAATCAGTATGCCCGAAATCATGCTGTTCAATATTTTTCATATCCCAACAATAAATTTGATACACTTCGTAAAAAATATCCAGCAGGCTCATACGAAGGGTCAGCACCAGTTGCTTTAAATGAGTGGATTACTATGCGTATTGAAGTAAATGGAGAATCAGCTGAAATGTTTATTAACGGTATGAAATATTCAAGTTTTGTAGTTGACAAAATGTTGGGCAATACAAAAAAAGGAAGTGTAGGCCTATATGTGGATATTGCTACCATAGGATATTTTAAAGACTTGAAAGTAACAAAAAAGGCACTAAAAGTAAAACAAACGCAAGGAGAAGCCAAAGGTCCAATATAGCTTCTAACATTCAAGAAAAGCAACTTCCCCGCCTTCCCCAATACCCAAAACGTTAGCGATTAGTTAAATGAAGAGGCTGTCTCAAAAGGTATTTCAAGTTTTTTTGTCCCGAATATTATTCTTTTTGAAGGCGTTTATGTTCGGGAAACTTTAAAAGTTTCCCGAACA
>JANMJN010000966.1:0-6400 GCA_031371355.1 Saprospiraceae bacterium | reverse complement strand
TGGTAGCGATATTGCCGCAGAAACGGCGGGTATTGTTTTGGTGAATAGCAATCCAAAAGACATCGTAAACCTTATTTTATTTGGGAAAGCCACGCACCGCGAGATGATTCAAAATTTAATTTGGGCAACAGGCTATAATGTGATTGCCTTACCCTTAGCCGCAGGTGTTTTGTACAATCAAGGTGTGTTATTAAGCCCTGCGGCGGGTGCTGTTTTAATGACAGTTAGTACAATTGTTGTGGCGATTAATGCCAGTATGTTAAAAATCAAAAATTAAAAGTATGAAGAACGCAATCATTTTAAGCCTCCTTTTTAGTATTTCCCATACTATAGCAGCGCAACATTTAGAACCACCACCTTTGCGAATCAGTCATCCTGTAAGACAAGCACCCCCTTCCCGACAGAATCGGGATTTCGTACCTCAACAGTATAAAGGCAAAAAAGTAGTGTATCACCTTTATATCAAAGACACAATTGTCAATTTTACAGGCAAATCCAAGCGAGCGATTGCTGTAAATGGTCAAATACCGATGCCAACGCTCACTTTTACTGAGGGGGATACAGCAGAGATTTATGTGCATAATGAATTGAACGAATCAACGTCTTTACATTGGCACGGCTTGTTTTTGCCGAATAAAGAGGACGGTGTACCCAATTTAACGCAAATGCCGATTGAGCCACATACAACACATGTGTACTCTTTTCCAATTATTCAACATGGTACCCATTGGTATCACAGTCATTCGGGTTTGCAAGAACAAATTGGGATGTACGGCTCATTTGTGATGAATAAAGCCCCAAGTGCTACTAATTTGAGGAAAGGTATTGACGATTTGCCAACAGTTCCACTTATTTTGAGTGAGTGGACGGACTTGAATCCTAATAATGTACATCGTATGTTACACAATGCAACGGATTGGTTTGCGATTAAAAAAGGGGCAACACAAAGCTATGGAGAAGCCATAAAACAAGGTTATTTGAAAACCAAAATCGTCAACGAATGGAAGCGCATGAACGCTATGGACGTGAGCGATGTATATTACGAAAAGTTTTTTATCAATGGCAAAAGTGAAAGCCAATTGACGCAATTTAAAGCGGGCGATAAAGTGCGTTTACGTATTTCAAACGGCGGTGCGTCCACCTATTTTTGGTTAAATTATGGTGGTGGTAAAATGACTGTCGTGGCAACGGATGGCAATGATGTAGAGCCTGTTGAAGTGGATAGATTGATAGTGGCGGTGTCTGAAACTTATGATATAATTGTAACAATTCCTACTGATAACAAAAGTTATGCGTTCATGGCAACCTCCGAAGACCGTATCCGAAATGCTACTTTGCATTTGGGTGCAGGTGAAAAACAGGCAGCTACGCCTTTGCCACGT
Source organism: Saprospiraceae bacterium (assembly GCA_031371355.1). Lineage (GTDB taxonomy): Bacteria > Bacteroidota > Bacteroidia > Chitinophagales > Saprospiraceae > JAAFJT01. The sequence continues at coordinate 5,018 of JANMJN010000966.1, read as the reverse complement.
TTGAAATATTTTGACGGCATGGCAATGATGAACAGCATGATGAAAATGAACGGCGATTTGGACGATATGGGCATGAATATGTCTTTGAATCAAATGGACATGAATGTCGTCATGTACCCTGAAATCACGGGCAGCCCGCAAGCGGCTAAAGAGGAGACTGAAAAAATGGCTAAACATGATATGAGTAAGATGGATATGCCTAAGAAAGACGCAACAATGCTCGAAGACCAATACAACAGCAATAAATTGTCGGATATCGTTACGCTGAATTATGCGATGATGCGCTCACCTGAAAACACAACGCTGCCGAAAGATGCCCCCGTAAAAGAATTGAAATTTGTGCTTTCGGGTAATATGAACCGTTATGTGTGGAGCATGGACAACAAAGTGGTGTCGGAAACGGATAAAATTTTGATTAAAAAAGGTGAAAATATCCGTATGGTGATTTATAACAATTCCATGATGCGCCACCCGATGCACTTACACGGTCACGATTTTAGGGTTTTGAACGGACAAGGTGATAATGCGCCAATGAAAAACATCATTGACATTATGCCTATGGAGACCGACACTTTGGAGTTTTACGCCAATGTGGAAGGCGATTGGTTTTTTCATTGCCATATTTTATACCACATGATGAGTGGTATGGGTCGCGTTTTCACCTACGAAAACCAAGCACCTAATCCATTGATTCCCAATCCCAAATTGGCGCAACGTCAGTTATTTGCTGATGATAGACGCTTTCATTTGATGGCTGAAAATGATTTTGCGACCAACGGAAATGACGGTATGTTGATGATCCAAAGTACTCGTTGGAGCATCGGTACGGAATGGCGTTTGGGCTATCACGATAGGCACGGTTACGAAACGGAAACACATATTGGGCGATATATTGGTAAAATGCAATGGTTTATGCCGTTTATCGGCTTCGATTGGCGGTACCGTAAATTGGAAGGCTTGGATAAGGTAAATGGTGAAAAAAACTTATTCGGGCAAATTAATACCAAAGACAGTCGGCAACAGTTCAGTTTGGGCTTTGAATCTACATTACCGATGTTGCTCAAATTTCAAGCTGAAATTTATCACGATGGCAATGTGCGGTTGCAATTGATGCGCGAAGATATACCGATTTCTAAGCGATTACGCGCCAGTTTTATGGTGAATACGGATAAAGAATATATGATTGGCGGGCGTTATATTTTTACAAGAAATATATCGTTGGCAACGCATTATGATAGTGATATGGGTTTTGGGGTGGGTTTGACGTTGAATTATTAGAACTGACACCCCCTCAGTATTTTTGGGAAATAGGGCTATAATTTCCAAAAATATCCATTGTTAAATGTGTGAATGTTACAATTTATTAAAAAAAATGTGTAACTTGTTCTTTTGAAAAACCACCACCTTTGCAGGTGAAAGTAAAAGGTCGTTTCAAAAATATAATCCATAACTACTTATTAAAGTAGATTTTACACATTAACAAAAACATTTAACTTATGATGATTCAATTCAATACAGACCACAATATACATGGTCATGAAGCACTTGAAGCTAAATTCTCAACAATAATCTCAGAAGGGTTAAACAGATTTAGTCCTCAAATGACTCGAGTGGAAGTCCATCTTTCAGATGAAACCGCTCATAAAGGTGGGCTAAACGATAAACGTTGTTTGCTTGAAGCTCGACTTGAAGGTATGCACCCTATTGCCGTTTCTCACCATGCTAATAACCATGAATTGGCAGTAAAAGGGGCGATTAACAAATTAAAGACGTCCATTGATTCTAAAATTGGGCATTTGAAAAATCATTAATCCCTTTTTAGACATTTCGATATCAAAATACTGAGGGGGGCAATTTACGAATTGCACCCCCTCAGTATTTTGAGCAAAAAGAAGAACCTTTCATCACCTCAAATCTAAACCTCGCAGTTTCGGTGCTTTAATCCATGCCGTTGTCACCACAACCATCGTCATCACACCACCAAAAACAACGGCTGGTACTAAACCCATCAGCCGCGCCGTTGCACCTGACTCAAACGCGCCTAACTCATTGGATGAACCGATAAACAAGCTGTTGACTGCTGATACACGACCCCGCATTTCGTCGGGTGTAAACAGTGAAACGATGGTGCCTCGAATGACCATACTGACATTGTCAAAGAAACCTGTTCCCGCCAACATAATGAGTGAAAACACGAAATTATGCGATACAGCAAACAATATTGTACAGATGCCAAAGCCTGCGACCGAAATCAAGAGCTTTTGTCCCGCATCTTTAAGCGGTGGATTAAAAGCCAAATAAACGGACATAACCAATGCGCCGACAGCAGGAGCCGCCCGTAACATACCAAAACCTTCGGGACCCACGTCTAAGATGTCCTTTGCAAAAGCAGGTAACAACGCCACTGCCCCACCGAACAAAACGGCAAACATATCAAGTGCCAAAGCACCATATAAAACTTGATTTTTTTGAACAAAAACCAATCCGACACGGACACTGTCAAAAAAGCCTTCTCTTTGTGGTTTTACGCCTTCCTCTTCAATTCTGGCTACAAAACGGCTTTTTATTGTAGAAATTAAGATTAAACCTATAAAAGCCAACACGACGACAACCGCATAAGATGACCATGCGCTGTGATGAAAACCACACAACAAACCACCCACTGCAGGACCGCCTACCGAAGATATATGCCATGTCATTGTCGTCCAAGTCGCTGAATTGGCAAACAGTTCTGGTGGCACCAATTGCGCTGCAAAAGCTGACTGTGCTGGACCCAGAAAGCCACGTACAAAACCTGTTGCACCAATAAGTATAAAAATAGGCATAATACTTATACTGTCAATGATATACGCCCAAGAACTACTAAACATATAAAGTCCCAAAGCACACAACGCATAGAAAAAAATGCATACCAAAATGATTTTTCGACGGTCAAAAATATCGGCAACATAACCACCTATAAGAGTAACGATGATGAACGGGACGAACTCCGCCAAACCAATCAATCCAAGAGAAAGAGCATCTTTGGTGTGCTCATATATCTGCCAACCAACGGACGTGCCAAGTATATTGATTCCAAAAGTGATGCACATACGTCCTAAAACGTAGAAGCGAAAATCACGGATTTTAAGTGCCTCATGCGGCGAGGACTTTTTAGATAGACTCATTATTGTCGAATTTTAGTCCGCAAAGGTAATTTTTCATTTATGTAGAGGTGCAATATTTTACATCTCATGAAAATTAGATACAAAATTTTGTATGCTTTAAAAATGAGCAGTAAAATTTTGCGTCTCTACATGAACCGTTTTTTTAACTTTGCCAAAAATAACGATTAACAGACCAGAATAAATTTATGGGAAAGAAAAACATCGCCCTCGTCACGGGTGGTTATACGGGCGAATATGTCATTTCAGTGGCTTCTGCTAAAGTGGCGGAAAAGCATATAGACGCGTCAAAATACAATGTGTATAAAATAATCATTGACCGCCAAAAATGGGCGCATGAAACAGCCGACGGTCAAGAAATTTTGGTTGACCGTTCTGATTTTTCATTGACAATCAACGGGAAACACATTACATTCGATGCTGCTTTGATGATAATTCATGGTGTTCCAGGCGAAGATGGTAAATTGCTGGGCTATTTTGACATGCTCGGTTTACCTTATACAAGTTGCGATGCGGCGACTTCTGCATTGACCATGAACAAACGTTTTACTGTTGCGGTTGCCCATTTTGGCGGCATCAAAACGGCAAAATCGCTGCATATTTTCAAATCGCACCCCCTTCCCGTGGAGTCGGGATACAAGCACAGTATCGAAGCCATTTTATCCGATTTGACATTGCCTGTTTTTGTCAAACCCAATAGTGGTGGCTCATCAATTGGCATGAGTCGGGTCGAAAAAGCAGAAGATTTGGCGGCTGCTTTAGAAAGAGGGTTTAAAGAAGACGATCAATTATTGATCGAGCAATTCATAAAAGGGCGTGAGTTTACCGTCGGTGTTATGCGGACGCGCGGGGAAATCGTCGTTTTCCCAATTGTTGAAATCAGACCTAAAAAAGCCTTTTTTGATTTTGAAGCCAAATACGAAGGGGCAAGCGAGGAGTTAATTCCCGCGCCGATTGATGACAATCAAGCCAATATACTGAGGGGGGCTGCCAGCAAAGTGTATCAAATATTGAACTGTCGCGGCATCGTCCGCATTGATTTTATATGGAATGAAGACGATGACCAACCTTATATGCTCGAAGTCAATACCGTACCAGGACAAACGGATGCGAGTCTTGTTCCGCAAATGGTCAGAGAATTTGGTTGGACAATGACAGAATTTTATTCAAGACAATTAGAAGAAATAATTTAATTGGTTAATTCGTGATTCGGTACTCGGGATTCGGGATTCGGATATTCGACATTCGAGTTCCGAATTAACGAATACCGAATATCCGAATCCCGAGTACCGAATATCCGAATCACGAGTACCGAATCACGAATATCCGAATCACGAATTAACTAATACCGAATATCCGAATCACGAATCAACGAATAACGACATGGCAAACAGTTTTTTTGAAAACATCAAAGAGAAGACGAAAACCTTTGGACGCGAAGTTTGGTATTTTATATCAAGCAAAATCTTTCTATTCAATTTTGCAAAGATATTGGGTATCGTTGCGGGTCTCCTTTTTTTGACAATTTGGGGCGTAAAATGCTTTTCCAGACATGGTAAATCAACAAAAGTTGGCAATTATGTGAATAGAAATGTGAAAGAGGTAATCCGCGAGGCAGAGGATAACGGCTTCGAAATTGTGGTAACGGACACTTTATATCGAGAAGGTTTTCCCGCAGATTTGGTGATTGACCAAAACCCGACAGCAAATTCGTTGGTAAAGCAAGGGCGAACGGTTTACTTGAAAATCACCAAAGCAGCTGGCGACCTCGTTCAATTACCTGACATTGCAGGGCGTGATGAAATCAATTTTTATATCCGAAACCTCGAAATGTTGGGCGTTAAAGCAGGAAAA
>JANMJN010000964.1:0-2391 GCA_031371355.1 Saprospiraceae bacterium | reverse complement strand
ATTTCCTGGAAATTTTTTGCAATACTGGAAATCGATGTGCGGTACTTCTTAATATTAGTTTTGTTTTGTTTCTCTAACAAATTCACAAGATAAAAATATGTTTCCGTAGATTTTGTGTAATCATATTCATATCGGTAGCCTTTACCCAATTTAATAATCGCATCTTCTGGACATGAACCATAACAGCCATCACATTCAAAACAATTGCCACAACTCAAGCAGCGTTGTGCTTCAAACAATGCTTCTTTTTCTGATAAACCGCTTAAGATTTCTTCAAAATTTTGATTTCTTTTTTCAGCAGCCAGCATTTCCTGTGTTTTTTGTGGTGCTTCAGTTTTATACCAAACATGCAGTTTTTCAAAACCAACAATCGGATGTTTAGTCGGTTTTTCATATTGTTTGGCTTTCAGATAGCCATCAATATATCGAGCGGCTTTTTTACCATGACCGACAGCAATCGTGACCGTTCTTTGGCTTGGCACCATATCACCGCCTGCAAATACGCCCACATGACCTGTCATCATAGTATGGTCAACTTCGACTGTACCATCGTTTTCAAATCGAATACCTGCTAATTTATGTAAAAAATGTGTATCGGTGTCTTGTCCCAAAGCCAATATCAAGTCATCCGCTTCCAGCGTTTCATAGTTGCCAGTAGCCGTGAGTTTGCCCTCTTTAATATCCATTATTTCAACCGTAAAAGACTTATCGTCCACATTTTTAATGCTGCGCAACCAGTTGATTTTGACCCCCTCAGTAAGTGCTTCTTCCGCTTCGAAATCATGTGCGGGCATATGCTCTCTGTCACGACGATAAATAATAAAAGCTTCTTCAGCACCCAAGCGTTTAGCTGTCCGTGCTGCATCCATGGCAGTATTGCCTCCGCCATAAATAGCCACTTTTCTACCCAATTTAGGCGCATTGCCAGATTCGACATCGCGTAAAAAAGTTATTGCATCCAACATTTTAGCAGCAGCTTGCCCTGGAATATCTATTTTCTTTGCCAAACCTGCACCAATAGCAATGAAAACAGCATCAAAATTACCGGCTGCTTTCTCTTTAGCTATATCGTCAACTTTGTAATTCAGTTTGACTTGAACGCCCATATCTAAAATGCGTTGGATTTCAGTGTCTAAAACCTGTCTCGGCAAGCGATAGGCAGGAATACCAAAATGCATCATACCCCCCAGTATAGGACCTGCTTCATATATCTAAACATCATGCCCCATTCTCGTCAGGTGATAGGCTGCTGACAAACCACTCGGTCCACCACCAATCACCAAAACACGTTTGCCTGATTTATTTTGATCGAATCGAATGCTCCATTTTTCCGCCAATGCTTTATCGCCCAAAAACCGTTCGATGGCATGAATACTCACCGAACTATCTATGAAAGCGCGGTTGCAAGCAGACTCACAAGGATGATAACACACCCGCCCATGAACCGCAGGCAGTGGATTTTCTTCCACTAATTTTTGCCAAGCCTCTTCGTATTGTTCATTTTGAGCAAAAGACAACCACGCTTGAATATTCTCGCCCGCAGGACAAGCATCATTGCAAGGTGGTAAAAAGTCTTTATAGACGGGATGTTGGGTGCGTAAAGCCCCCGTGCCTTTTGCATGTTTCTGTAAATCAGCGGGAGAAGTTAAATCATAAACATTCATAAGTCTCTGTTATAATTTTGTATTCCTTTTAATATACAAAAATAGAAGTTAAAGAGCCTATTGATAATGATTTTGCTCATCCTTTGAGTTGACCGTTGTTAATTCTTATGACTGAAAAGTCTTTTCAAGAATAGCTCTATGAGACAAAGGTGAGCGACTTGACAACCTTTAAATACTTATCCACATCTTAAAAGCAAGTCAATACCACAAAAGCAACTTATCAACACGTTTTTACCCTTACAAACAAATAATTTAATGTTATCAACAAGTAAAAGTCTTTGTTTTGAACGATTGTACCCATGTTATCAACGGTGAAATCAATTTATACACAAAGTATTGTGAATTACTTAAACACCGACTACTTTTATCCACAATTCACTTTGGGTTACCATTGTAAAAACTCAGCTTAATTAACAGTGCAAAATCATTTATCAACAACCAAAACCAACTTATGAAGAACTTATACACAAAGAGAGGGGAACTTTTTGTGTTCCCCTCCCTGGTTTTGGTACTAAGTATCGACAATTTTAAAAATATCCGATACTTGATGCACTGTAAAAACAAACTTGAAGTACAGAAATTTTAACGTAAAATCGCCGCCGCTTTATTAATCTCATTCGTATAAGATTGAATTGTTTTGGCAACGATTTCGATATGATCTTGCGCTTCTTTCCAATGGCGTTCCTCGATGCCTTCCCGAATACCGGGCAATGTTTTCACACCATAG
>JANMJN010000934.1:0-3598 GCA_031371355.1 Saprospiraceae bacterium | reverse complement strand
TAGGACAAAACTTTTACAAACACTGAACGAAATTGTTTTTTTTATAATATTTTACAAAGCTTAAACAACACTACGAACGAACATTATTAGAATAACAAACACTTAATATTAGCAACAAACTTAGTAATTTCCTTTCGCCCCTTAAATCAAACTATCCTCCACTAACGCACGAATCCCGACATCGCTCGATGTCGGGATTCAGTTTTTTATGACAGACCAAACCCGCTTTGCTATCCAATCTCATCTATCAACTACTTAAAAATACTGAGGGGTATATTTGTTTTGAAGAATTTGTTTAATTTTGCCTAAATAAATTGTTTGAAATTATAGCGTAAATGGCAAATCCGAATATTGACCCCACGGGGAATAATCAGTCGAGTGAAGAAAAAATCATAGAACGTGCCTTGCGACCTAAGGCGTTAGACGATTTTAGTGGGCAATCCAAAATTGTTGGCAATCTTAAAATTTTCATAGGCGCTGCTAAATTGCGCGGCGAAGCACTTGACCATGTGCTTTTGCACGGACCACCAGGTCTTGGCAAGACGACATTGGCACATATTATCTCTAATGAATTAGGGGCAACTATGAAAATGACTTCGGGTCCAGTCTTGGAGAAGCCCGGTGACTTGGCCGGTCTATTGACCAATTTAGATGCTGGAGATGTTTTGTTTATTGACGAAATCCACCGTTTGAATACTGTTGTTGAGGAATATCTCTATTCTGCGATGGAAGATTATCGGATTGATATTATGATTGATTCGGGTCCCAATGCGCGATCAATACAGTTGACATTAAGCCCATTTACGTTAGTAGGAGCCACAACGCGTATGGGTTTATTGACGTCACCGATGCGTGCGCGTTTTGGTATCAACTGCCTTTTGGACTATTATGATGTCGAAACCTTGAAAAAAATCCTTTTTCGGTCGGCAGAGATTCTAAACCTGCCGATTACTGAGGGGGGAGCTTTGGAAATTGCGCGTCGGTCACGAGGGACACCTCGTATAGCCAATGCGCTTTTGCGACGTGTCCGCGACTTCGCACAGATGAAAGGTGATGGTAAAATCGAGATTGAGATTGCTAAATTTGGTTTGAATGCTCTTAACGTAGATGAAAGTGGCTTGGACGAAATGGATAACCGCATCCTATCGACGATTATTCACAAATTTAAAGGCGGTCCTGTTGGTCTAACAACAATAGCGACAGCGGTTGGTGAAGAATCAGGGACCATAGAGGAAGTTCACGAGCCATTTCTCATTATGGAGGGCTATTTGCACCGTACGCCGCGTGGACGTGAAGCAACGGAAAAAGCTTTTTTGCATTTAGGTCTTATACCGCCGTCTTCAACACAAGGCATGTTGTTTTAATATAATATTTTATTAAAAGCCACAGATTTGAGACCAAATCTGTGGCTTTTTAATTTGATTTAAAATCACTTTGTTAGTAACTTTTCGCTTATTTTGAAGTTTAATAAATTGGGGACATAAATGCTTCATTTTCAGTAATGATATTCTAATTTTTTAATTACAATTAAATATTTAATATTTAATATATTTTTATTCGTTTTGATTGGCATGTCTTTTGTAGTGATTTTTTTTTAAAATAATTTTTAATAATAAAATTATTTAATGAACTGATAATCTATTATTTAAATAATTGTTTAATAATTTTCATAAAAATTAGTTAAATTTAATTTAAAAAAAAATTTGCATTTGTCAATCAAATATCCTTAAACTTGCAAGCGTAAAACAAAAAAAGTAAAAGTTTTTATTTTCTTTGTCACCGATATTTACACCAAACCGTTCTAACTATGAAAAATCGATTAACCAAGCAGCAATCGTTTTTTATTAACTTAATTCCGTGAACACATAAAAGTATAAACTATGCTTGGACAAGGTCAACACCAAACCTTCACAACGAGTCTCTCGCCTCAGCAAATCCAGCTGATGAAATTATTGCAACTGCCCACAACGGCACTTGAACAACGCATCCAAGAAGAAATGGAAGTCAATCCTGTTTTGGAAGCGGGCGATGAATACGAAGACCCATACAATACCGAAGATCCACAAACCGACATCGAGACGGAAAAGGATGAATTAACCGATGACACCTCAGATGATTTCCGTGAAGAAGAGGAAATCCCTCTACGCGAGGAGGATCGTGAGCTTGATGAGTACCTCGAACGTTTTGAGGACGATGACCCTTCGGACTACAAAACAAAAGGAGAAAGCCGCAATGCCGATGAAGATGAAAAAACGATTCCGATAGCACTTGAAAACAGTTTTCATGAGTTTTTAGAAGAGCAATTAGGGTTACTTGACTTTAAAACAGAGCGGGAAATCCTAATTGCCAAGCAAATTATCGGCTCAATTGATGAAGACGGTTATTTACGCCGTGCGCCTGTCAATATTTGCGATGATATCATGTTTTTGCAAAATATTCATACGAATGAAAAGGAAGTAGTCGCTATTTTAGAAAAAATACAACGCTTTGACCCGCCTGGGATTGGGGCACGTACTTTACAAGAGTGTTTATTGATTCAGATTCGTCAAAAATTAGAAAATGAGTCATCAAATCCTGAAATTGTCAAAAACCTGCGTTTAGCCGCTCGTTTAATTTTTGACCTATTTGATGAGTTTACAAAAAAGCATTATCAGAAAATGCAAAAACACCTCAATATTACGGAAGAACAACTCAAAGACGTATTAGATGAAATTTTGAAACTCAACCCCAAGCCTGCCAGCGGCCATGTGAGTGTACGTGAGCGTAATATGCAATATGTTGTGCCTGATTTTTCGGTTGAAACAAAAGAAGGCAATCGCCTTGAATTGAGTGTTGACAGCAGAAATGTCCCCGATTTGCGCATCAGTGAGCATTACCGTGAGATGCTTAAATCCTACAAGAATCAACGAAATAAAAACACCTCGGTTCGTATGCAAAGAGAAGCCGTTATGTTTATCAAACAAAAAATTGATTCTGCTAAGTGGTTTATTGATGCCATTCGACAACGCGAACAAACGATGTTCAAGACAATGTACGCCATTATGACCTATCAACAAGATTTTTTCATGACTGGCGATGCCAAAAGATTGAAACCCATGATTCTGAAAGATATTGCGGATGTAACAGGTTTGGATATTTCGACTGTGTCGCGTGTAGCAAATTCTAAATATGTTCAAACAGAATTTGGAACAAAACGCTTGAAAGATTTTTTCTCTGAATCGTTGCAAACAAGCGAAGGCGATGAAGTTTCGACCTTAGAAGTTAAAAAGATTTTGACTGATATCATCAAAGTTGAAAGCAATAGAAAACCTTTTTCTGATGAAAAACTGAAATCTATGCTTCAAGATAAAGGTTATAATATCGCCCGTCGGACGGTGGCAAAATATCGTGAACAACTGAATATTCCAGTGGCACGTTTAAGAAAGTCGCTGTAATATTTAATTTTGATGATATAGACTTTTTGATAAAATAAATAGTTACATTCTGAAATATTCAAAAAAAACATGCAAAATACTGAGGGGGTGCCCGATTGATTTCGGGCACTCCCTCAGTATTTTGCGTTAAGGATTCTTTAAAAAGAATCGGTGTCAACCAGTTT
>JANMJN010000923.1:0-6343 GCA_031371355.1 Saprospiraceae bacterium | reverse complement strand
GGGTATTATTGATATTAACACAAAGTTATAAGGTAAGCAAGCTGCTGATTTTAGGCAACCTTCTTGTTATTTTTTATCACTCAAGATTTTAATCTCATAAGAAAGCGTTCGATTTGTCGGCGGTGTCGCAGTATATGAACAATAGCATGTTCCATTAACTGTTCAATATCATACAGTTGTCCCCAATTGACCAATATTTTTTTATTAGAATCAAACTCTTCAAGTACGACACCCAGATAATCGGTAAAAAGCTGAACATTGTAGGCAAACATCTTATCCAATGCATCATTGTAATCCGATACACTGAACAGCAATTGCCTCTCTGGAAAATTCAACTTTTCCCCTTGAGCATTTCTGATATAAGTCACATATCCATATCCTGACCGCACAACATGCGTTAAAATGGTTTGAATAGAGCGACAATCCTCATCTGCGGTTTCCTCATCACAAATCGCTGTAAGTTGAGATGGCGTAACGGTTTCCAACACGGTTTTTAGGTCTTGAAGTGCCCGCTCATATTCGTCTAATATCGCGCCGATGGCACCATTCTTTCTGTAGGTTTTATTGCTCATTTTTATGCCGATGATTTATGATGATAATGTGTTTTTTACTGCGTTTTACTGAGGGGGTACTTTTGCGCACTACTTCTTCCAAACATTATTCACTTTATCTGCATCCATAAAAATACCGCCTTCTAATTTGATGGCATCAATCCGCTTGGATGTTACGATATTGATAACCGCTTCTTTGGCATTGGTGCGCCACAAGTCGGGCGTTTGATGCAAGGTTTCCGTACTGCCATTGCCATAATCAATAATCACATCAACGGGTGCTACAAAGCCGCCAATGTTTTTTAAGGTTATGACATATCCTTTCCGATTTTTTTCGACTTTGTGAATCGCTAAATCAATATAACCGTTGGTAAAAAACCAATTATGCCAAAACCAATTCAAGTTTTTACCCGCCGCATCGGTGAATGAATTAAAGAAATCCCAAGGCGTTGGGTGCTTGCCGTTCCACCGATTCATGTACTCTTGCAAGCATTTTTTAAACAAAACATCTCCTAAAAGGTCTTTCATGGCGAGATAACCCAATGCAGGTTTGCCATACTCGTTGTTGCCCAAACCAGCACCCGTCAGTATATTACTCGGTGTGATGATCGGTAAATCTTCTTCTTGAGAGGGGTCGTTTATCCAGCTATTGACGCGGAACCTTTTGAAGAAATTTTCCGCTTTTTCAACGCCTAAATCTTCACGCCCAATGAGTAATTCTAAGGCAGTTGCCCAACCTTCATCCATGAACCCAAAACGGGTTTCATTGATGCCCATATAAAAAGGAAAGTAAGTGTGCGCTATCTCATGTTCGACAACAAACCTTGCAAATTCAAGATTCGGCATGGTGTTGTCGTTGACCATCATGGGGTATTCCATGTCGGCAAAACCTTGAACAACCGTTGATTTTGAATACGGGTAAGGCACACCAGGCACATTGTTTGAAAACCAATCCAAAGAATGTTTGCCAAAGCCAACCATCTGATGAAAATCGGCGGAATTGTCCAAAAACGCCGCTTGAACGCTTGCTCTGCGATTCGTATTTTTATCAACAACAATGCTTGAACCGTCCCAAACATATTGGTCACTAAAAGCCAAAGCGATATCAGGAATATTATTAGCCGTAAAGACCCAACTGTTCATATCCTTTTGTGTCGTGACGTTTTTTGACTCTATATCCTTCTTGGTAGCGATATGAATGAGGTCGTCAGAAACCAAACTTTTTTCAAACTTCGTTGCAAAATCAGGCTGTAAAACATCGTTAGGATTCTTCAAATCACCTGTTGCCCACACGACAAAGTTTTTAGGCACATTAACGGTCAAAGTATAATCGTTAAAATCGCTGTAAAACTCTTTGCCATCGGTAAACGCCATCATGTCCCACCCACCATAATCATCATAAACCGCCACACGTGGATAGAAATACGCTAAAAAGAAAGTGGTAGAATCCAACATGCCTTCGCGGTTACTTTCCAAAGAGACATCGTAATGCCAATCGAAAGACAATAACACAGAGTCATGTGGCATAAGCGGTTTAGGCAGTTTCAAAGGTCTATTGGTATAAACAAATGGGTTATCAGCCCATTTTATGACCTCACCATTGGCTCTCACTGCATCAATGTGAATACCCGAAGTCAGATAATCGGCAGAAGCTCCACCGTCGCGTGGCGCCCCCGCTTTGTGGATATTCAAAAAGAGTTTGATGTTCGGATTGCGCAACGTGTCGGGGCTGTTATTGACGTACATGATCAACTCATTACCTCTGATGGTTCGGTTGGGGGGCGTGGCAGTAATGTTGATGCTGTAGCGCCCGTAGTTTTGCCAGTATTTTTTTCCAGGTTTGCCATCTATTGAACGTGTTTCGTTTTTGTAGGCTTGTTGTACATCCCGCGGGATATAAAGGTCTTGGGCTTGAAGAGTTTGCAAGCTGATGATAGTTAAGGCACAGCCTAAAAGTAGGTATCGCATATTATCGTTTTGAATGATGAAGAATGAATGACGAAGGTTAACTGAACACATTACCCCCCTCAGTATTTTCGGTATTTTACGCCACTTCATGTATATCAATGCTTTACAAATCCATGAATGGGCATCTATGAAGTTCTTGAGAATTAGATTTTTTGCAAAATTAAAAATAAAGACATAAAGGAAAGTAAAGTGTTGCAAAATAGTGTGCGTAATTCTTGCGCCTATTTGCGCTCAGACAAAAGTGGTTTGGCAAGGCGTTCAGCGGCTATCCATGGCTTTTACAATTTTATTTCATCATAACTTTGTAAAATTATCTTTGTATTGACAAAAATCATTGCTTCTCATTGAACCAAACCACTAAATTGCCACTATTCAAAAAAAATATAAACAAACTGTAACAACCGAACAATAATCTCCGTTTATCGGGACGTTACCTAATAATATTTTTATGCTTTAGACAAGTGCAAAACAGTATACTATTATTAACAAGAATAAATTAATTCTCCGATGAAAGCTCTATTCTGTCACGCACACATTCAGCAAAGCCCATTTGTGGCTCAATTTGCAAAGGCTTTAGGTATGCCAAGTAATACCTTACGCGCCAAAAGCATATTGTCTGCTATTTTTCAAACAATCAGAGAGCGGATACCGCTTTTTGCCTCCCGTACTTTGATTGCCTATTTACCGAACGAGATTAAACCCTTGTACTTAGAAGAATGGCAAAATGAATTTTCGGCAAAATTCGATTACAAGGATTTCATTAATGCCTTAGGTACACTGCAAGGTTTGGAACATTCACATGTTTTTCATTCTGAGGCGGAAGTAGAAGCTGCTGTTTCAGCATTTTTTGAAGTTCTAAAAGCAGGAATAGAAGACCATCAATACGAGGATTTGATGTCTTTTATGCCTTTGATGTTAAGGGTGAATCTTATGAATGATTACGTTTTTGAAGGAGATTCCTATTTTTATAATTGAATATAAAAAGCCAGGAATTAAGAGGTCGAGAAAATCAGAGTCAATCAACGCTCTTGATATTCTCGACCTTTTTTTATGCTCTTTTCGAGGTTTCTAACAATTTTCTCCTCCCAGACAACACCAGTCAATTTATCTGATATTTCCATTCCTACTAATGAGTCATTTTATATAACACTATACGCTCTAAAATAATGCAGCAAAACCTTCAAAAGTCAAAAAAAACAATAATATTTATTTGATTTCAAAGATTTGTCTCGCATCTTTACTTAATATTTTCAAAAAAAGATAATTTTGGACACCCCTAATTTCATTCTTTTTATAAAAAAATATACATGTGAACAATTCGTTCTCATTCATACTTTGTATAGAAAATGAGGGGCGCAAACGACACTAAAGCTTCTCTAACCGATAATAACTGATAAAAAGCATCGCCCATGAACTGTAACTTTACACAAACGACTAAAGCTCACTTTAGGCTTACTCTTTACTTCTTTCTGCTACTTATTACTGATAATCAAAGCCTTTGGGCTCAATCGCCTTATTGTGCGCCATTGTATAATAACCCTTGTACTACAACTGGCGGCTTCGGGGTGTACATCAGTCAGTTTAATTTGACAAAAAACAGTGCCACTCTCATTGCCGATGGGACAGGTTGCACGACGGATCCTTCGAGTGGTTTGCATTTAAATTACACCAATTTCGCCACCCCACCCCCCTCAGTAGTAAAGGGTGTTTTCTACGATTTTAATATCGCTTTTAAGTTGAGTACAGGTGCGACAACCAACTCGGGCTTTGCCATTTGGGTTGACTGGAACAACAACAACAGCTTTACAGATGTAGGCGAAGTGGTCAACAGCAGTATGACCGAAACAACAGGTAATTTTCAGATTCCGACCACAGCATCAACGGGCAATCACCGGATGCGTGTACGCAGTCTTAAAACCATTTCGGCAGGCGTTCCAACGGCAGCAATACCATCTGACCCTTGTGCAACGTATGATGTGGGTGATGTGCATGACTATACAATCAATATAATAGATTGCCCAACTTTGACCAGAACGATAACCAAACGGATCAACCTGCCTTGCGTCGGTGGGGATGCAATCGGTGAATTGAATCTTAAGGCTGGAGGCGGTACTGCGCCATACACTTATAACATGAATGGGCAAACCAATACGAATGGGATTTTCACAGGTTTAATACCTTCTGATTATCGGCTCATCGTAACAGATAATAATGGTTGCTCGACATCTTTCGTTGAAACGCTGGAATCAGCGACTAATTTCGCCTTCTTGAATAATGCGATGACGACACAGGATTGGATTGCAGATTCGATTAGCCAAACGCTGACTTATTTGACGGGCGCAAATGCTGTCTTAACGCCGCTCAATGATTCGTTAGCAAAATACAATAGAGGTGTTCCAGATTCCATTTCAAAGTACATTCCCATTGGATTTTCCTTTCAATTTGACAATTTTTACTACGATTCATTGGTTGTTTCAGAAAATGGCGCCGTGTCTTTCAATCGCCACATTAACCCATTGACGGTTAGTAGTCAATGGTATGAAAATGCGTTTTATAAAGGACGCGGCAACGGCGGCGGTGGCAATAGCAGTGACTGCGATACGGCTTGGTTGGACAATCCATTGCCGTTTATCGCCGCTTTTAGAGACGATTTGCAAGCAAATAACAGTGGCAATGTCGCTTCTCAAATCAATTATAAACTATCTGGCGTTGCGCCAAACCGTGTTTTTACAATCGAATGGCGGAATATGCGATGGCATAAAGTTTGCAATTCACCCAGAAACAATGCTATTACAGTTCAATTGATGTTGTATGAAGGCTCGAACAAAGTAGAAATGAATTACAAAGCAGAACCCAATTTGGCTCCGAATTGTGCCCGAACAGAAATGGGTTACGGTTATACGGTCGGCTTATTTGGACGGCGATTGGGCAGTGGGAATTACCTTGCCTACAATCCCGAAGAAGGCACAGCCACCCGTTTTGAAAACACTTATGACCCTGCAAATCCCACGATTCATCCGGGTGTGATAACCAATAACGCCTATTTTCCCGATGCTAAACTCTTGCGGTTTACGCCGCCGCCGACAGACGCTGCATGCGCCCCCCTCAGTATAACATCTGTTAAGGCAACGTGTAGCAGTGGTGCGGATGGAACAATAACCATCACCGCGGCTGGTGGTATATTGAGTTCAGGCACTTATTTTTTCTCAAAAGATGGGGGTATCAATTACAGCATCGGTTCAGGAAATGCATCGCTTTTTATCGGTTCAGGAAACACCGGTACTTTCTTTGGGTTGTCGCCTGGAACCTATACGATTGCCGTTCATGACAATCAACAGGGCAATGGTTCGCCTAATAACTGGTCTTTTGTAACTCAAACCATTGTTGTACCAAACGCCACCGTTTCAGGTACAATAACACAACCATTAACCTGTAATGGCGATATCACTGGTGCGATTCAATTCAATTGGGCAAAAGCAAGTGCTGTTTATGACCTCCAATTTCAAAAAACAGGCGGCGCTTTATTCACTTTCAATGGTTTAACAGATACTTTCAAGTTGTTTACGGGTTTGAGTGCAGGAACTTATAATGTTACAGTCACTTTCAAAGATTTGGCGTGTTCAACAATAGCTAAAGTCACTTTGTCAGATCCCCCAGTTTCTTGCAAATCCGCA
Source organism: Saprospiraceae bacterium (assembly GCA_031371355.1). Lineage (GTDB taxonomy): Bacteria > Bacteroidota > Bacteroidia > Chitinophagales > Saprospiraceae > JAAFJT01. The sequence continues at coordinate 150 of JANMJN010000923.1, read as the reverse complement.
ACCATCCAGTTAAATAATATGGGTAATGCTACCCTAACTCTTGCACAAATTGACAACAACCCAACCGATAATTGTGGTTTTACTCAACGGTCTTTATCCTAAACGGCTTTCAATTGTAGCAATTTAGGCTCAAATACCGTCATTTTTACT
>JANMJN010000910.1:0-2312 GCA_031371355.1 Saprospiraceae bacterium | reverse complement strand
TGCACGTTACTGGCTTTAAGCACGACTTGGCACTTAAAAACACAGAAAAACACTGATAACAACGGCGATTGGGGCGACTATCTCGGCGGTGCAGATAGAAACCACTACTCGGAACTCACTCAAATCAATCCTTCCAATGTTGCACAATTAAAAGTCGCTTGGACTTACTCGACCGCTGATTCAGGTCAAATGCAAGTCAATCCTTTGGTTATTGATGGTGTGCTTTATGGTGTGACCCCCACAATACAAGCCTTCGCTTTAGATGCGACAACGGGCAAAGAGCTCTGGACCTTTGGCGACAAACTGAATAATCAATCGAGTACGAGCCGAGGTGTCGCTTTTTGGACAGATGGTAAAGAAAAACGCATCTTACATACCATTGGTTCGAATCTTTATTGCATCGATGCCAAAACAGGAAAAGCCATTCCGTCTTTTGGTGACAACGGACACGTTGATTTACACACTGGTTTGCCCGAAATCGCAAAGAACAAGTTCATTATTTCAAACACACCCGGTACCGTTTTCGAGGATTTAATCGTCATGCCTTTGCGTTTATCCGAAGGTGCAGACGCTGCGCCCGGCGACATTCGCGCTTTTAATGTTAAAACAGGCAAATTGGTCTGGACTTTTCACACCATTCCTTATCCCAATGAAGCGGGTTACGAAACCTTTCCGCCCGATGCTTATAAAAATGAAGATGTCGGTGCTGCCAACAATTGGGCAGGCATGTCAGTAGATAAAAAACGGGGTATTTTGTATGTCCCAACAGGTTCTGCCGCCTTTGATTTTTATGGCGGCAATCGTGTGGGCAGTAACTTGTATGCCAATTGCCTTTTGGCTTTGAATGCACGGACAGGGGAACGGATTTGGCATTATCAAACCATGCACCACGACATTTGGGATAGAGATTTGCCCGCACCGCCCAACCTCATCACCATTAAAAAAGGTGGTAAAACCATAGATGCTGTGGCACAAGTCACTAAACAAGGATACGTTTTTGTTTTTGATAGAGTGACGGGTGTGCCTTTATTTCCCATCAAAGAAGTGAAAGCCCCTAAATCCGATCTCGCCGGCGAAGTGACTTGGAAAAAGCAACCAGTACCCACAAAACCTAAGCCTTATGCGCGACATGCCTATCAATTGACCGAAAAAGATATCAGCCCTTACGCCGAAAACCGTGCTGAATTAGTCGAACGTTTTAAATCCTACAAAACAAAACGTTTTGCTGCGCCCAGTAAAGAAGGGACAGTCATTTTCCCAGGTTACGACGGCGGTGCAGAATGGGGTGGCGCAGCAGCCGACCCAAATGACGGTATCATTTATGTCAACAGCAACGAAATGGCGTGGATTCTGACCATGGTTGAAACACCCAGCGAAGATGCCTTGGCACATTTGCCCTTGGGTGAAAAGACTTATATCATTTCGTGTAGTACTTGTCACGGACCAGAGCGCAAAGGCAACCCCCTCAGTAATTTCCCTTCTTTGATTGATATTGGCAAACGAATGGACAGAACCGCTATCAACACCATCATTACAAAAGGCAAAGGCATGATGACGGGTTTGAGCACTTTGAGCGCAACAGAAAAGCAAGCGGTTATTGATTTTCTATTGGGTATGGAAAAACAAGAGGTGTCGGCAGCGGCAAGTCCGACTGTGAAAAAACCTAATTTACCTTACAAAGGAACAGGTTACAATAAGTTTTTGGACAGCAAAGGACATCCTGCCATCTCACCACCGTGGGGTACGCTCAATGCTATTGATTTGAATACCGGCAAGTATATTTGGAAAATTCCTTTCGGCAACGAACCCAATTTAGATGTTAAAGGAACAGGCTGTGAAAACTACGGCGGGCCTGTCGTCACAGCCAGCGGTCTGTTGTTCATTGCAGCGACAAAAGATGAACAATTCAGGGCTTTTGATAAGAAAACAGGCAAATTGCTATGGGAAACAACACTTCCTGCTGCCGCTTTCGCCACGCCTGCGACCTATATGGTCAATGGTAAACAATACATTGTTTTGCCTTGTGGTGGCACTAAATTGGGGACGAAAAAAGGGAATCAATATGTCGCGTATGCATTGCCTTAAGAAAACCTAATAATAGTAATAATTAACATTATGTTAATATTTTGAAGGCTTTTTCAACGGCGCTAAGGTTTTTACACCTTGGCGCCGTTGCTTTATCTTACCATCAAACATTAAAGATATACACCATTCACCAACCGACCAATACCTAATGGATTACTATCTTTCAAAGCATCGGGCAAAGCCCATTCTGGAAAATCTTGAAAGCAAACAGGACGTGTAAACCGATA
>JANMJN010000810.1:0-5195 GCA_031371355.1 Saprospiraceae bacterium | reverse complement strand
ATCACCGCATACACCATATTCGGCATCGAATAATCTAAGCCAAATTGCGCTTTTCCATTGGTTTTCACTGGAATATCATGGCGTTGCACGCTTTTTCCGATGAGTTTGAAATCTTTGAGCAACTTCAATTTAGGCTCTTTTGGCACTTCCAATTTTGACGCATCGTCAACGAGTTCACCAAAAGAGAGCGCTGCTTTTGTTTTTTTATTGATGATTTTTCCACCTTCTGAAACACAATCGCTTTCAGAAACACCCCAACGATTAGCCGCAGCTTTAGTCAACATTTCTCTTGCTGCTGCACCCGCCTGACGCATCGGCTTCCAACGTGTACGAACAGACGATGAACCGCCCGATAATTGAGAGCCATATTTACCCGCACCACTCGTAAAGACGATATTAATGTCCTCCATACGCACACCCAATTCCTCGGCAACGAGCATAGGCATAGACTGCGTTGTGCCTTGTCCCATATCAGGTCTTGGGCAGAGAATGGTTATTTTATTGTCCTTTGTGATGAGAATATAAGGACTCAATTCTAAATCAACGGCTTCGGCAGAGAGACGTGTCAGCCCTTCGCTTTTGCCAAAACTCGGTAGCGTAAAACCTATGGCTAATGCGCCTGACCATTTTAAGAAATTACGGCGATCTATATTATGCATGATTTTTTAGTTTAATTTAGTGAAAATACTGATCATAGATTCCTTTGGAAGGGGGTGCTTTACCCTTTCATTGAAGAAGACGTTTTCATTTTAGGAATTTCCGTTTTCCCGCCATTTTCTTTCAACATATCCGATGCCAAATGAATCGCTTTTTTGATGCGTTGATACGTGCCACAACGGCATAAATTGCCGGACATCGCGTTGTCTATATCAGCATCCGTTGGTTTCGGATTCGATTTCAACAAAGCCACGGCGCTCATGATTTGACCGCTTTGGCAGTAACCGCACTGAGGCACTTGCTCGGCAATCCAAGCCTGTTGCACGACATGGTTTGTGTCAGAAGAAATGCCTTCAATTGTCGTGATTTTTCCTTTTTTCACTTGACTGAGGGGCACTGAGCAGGAGCGCACAGGCGTGCCGTTGAGATGCACCGTGCAAGCACCACATTGACTCATGCCGCAGCCAAATTTTGTACCTGTCAAGCCGATGATGTCGCGCAATGCCCACAACAAAGGCATATTCGGTTCGGCTTCGAGTGTGGTCGGTTTTCCGTTGATGTTTAAAGTGAATTTTGCCATGATTTTGTCTTTAATTTTATACCATTAAATGTCATTAGTTGAATCCTCAAAGTTACAAAACATTGATTATCAAACACAAATAGATTCAACAAGCATATGTTTTTTTTAATCCTATTAAGTACTGAATATACTGAGGGGGTCTCACAAAGTCCCCAAAAAGCCACCATCGACGGGCACATTGATTCCATTGATATAAGATGCCAAATCGGAAGACAAAAACGCCGCCATATTGCCTAAATCTTTAGGTGCACCGATTCGTTTTGCAGGAATCGTATTTGCCATAGCCGCCGCCACTTTGTCTCTTGAGATATGGGCTTTTTCTGCCCGAATATCCATCAATTCATTCAATCTTTCCGTCTGAATCAGTCCTGACAACAAGTTGTTGACGGTGATCCCATACTCGCCCAATTCAAGGGACAACGATTTTGCCCAATTGGCAAGGGCTGCTCGAATGGTGTTTGAGATGCCCAAATCTATTTTGGGTTGTTTAACTGTCGAACTCAAAACGGTGATGATGCGCCCAAAACCTCTCTCTTTCATGGCAGGTACAAAGGCTTGTGCGAGCATCTGACTGGCGATAATAGCTTCCTCAAAATAGGATTGATACTGAGGGGGGGTCGCATCAAAAGCCGAGGTCGGTGTCGGACCACCAGAGTTTAAAACGAGTATGCTAACAGGGTTTTTCACCGTTTTTGCTTGATATTTGACTAAAATCTTTTCCAATTTTTTCAAATCAGCAAAGTCCGCGACGAGATAATCGTGGTGTTGCCCTCGTTTTTTAGGCAACTTTGAAACCGCTTCTTTGAGTTTTGCTTCATTTCGGCTTGTCAAAGTGACATCTGCGCCACAAGCTGCCATACATTCGGCAATCGCAAAACCAATGCCTTGCGAGCTACCGCCGATAAATGCTTTTTTTCCTGTAAGTGAGATTTCCATTGTTTAATATTTTGTCGTAAAAGATACGTAAGGTCTAAAATATCCGTAGTTAATACCACAATACTATAATTATTGTTTAATTTTAAAGCCTAAAACCGCCATTCAACATGAAAAAGAAACAAACATTTTACCTAATACTATTGTTTTTTGCACAATCCGCCTTGTCTGCTCAAAAGTACAGCAGCTTATTCAAAGCCGGCGCAACTGTCGGTGTCAATTTATCTCAAATTGATGGCGATGAACAATTTGGCTACAACCGAAGTGGCTTAAATTTTGGCTTGCGCGGCGCCGTTATTTTGAGAAAAGATATAGACATCAGCACCGAGCTGCTTTATTCACAACGTGGCACGCAACCAGACAGCGATGAAAAAAGCAAACAAAAACGAACGGCTTATGTCTCGTTGCGGTATGCCGAAGTGCCTATTCTCTTCAATTATTTCTATGATAGATCTGAATTGGGGCATTATCGCTGGAATCTGTATGTGGGCGTGTCTTATGGTCGGCTTTTAAGGTCAGAAACAAGCATTCTGAAAAGTTTCTCAATAACAGATACCATACAACAAAACCTTGTCAATGCCAATGGCTACAATACCTCCGACCTTTCTTTTATTTTGGGTGTCAAAAGATATTTTACCAATCGTGTTGGTATTTCACTACGCCATACTTTTTCTATGAATTATCTGTACAAAAACCCTAAGCCTGTTGTCATCACGCGAGGACAACAACTTAGTAAAGACTATTCAACTTTCCGCTCATTTTTCCTCTCTTTCAATCTTTTTTATGACTTTATTACGCCTAAAATTATAAAACCACGCAAAGGGAAGGCGATTCAAAAAGTAAAAACATCTTAATTTTTATACCCGTATGATAACGCCAAAGGGAGTTTTTTTTTGCAAACAACGCAGTCAATTACTGAGGGGTGTCTGTTTGCTCTATCAGCCCTTTCTATCGCCTTTATGCACAATCAGCAGCCAATTTCACAGAGGCTGCTCGTTCTAAACGGGGCAGCCATTTTTTAAGACAGATTTAGCATTATTTTTATGATTTTACTGAGGGGTATAAACCGTAAATTGTTGTTACTATATAATTATTTTTTACAAAAAATACTTTGTAAAAATGTTTACAAGGCTTATGAAATAGAGGGCTCAATATGTGTCAAAACATTGTAAATCAAAGGTTTATGTTTCATAATATAATCTTTGACATCGTGCCCAATTTTATGCCCTTCCTTGACTGTCAAGTTGCCATCCACGACAACATGAATATCCACAAAAAATTCAAAGCCTGATTTTCGGATAAAACATTTCTCAACATCTTGGACACCAGCCACTTGTCGCGCCAACAGTTTTACTTCTTCGACCAGATACTGAGGGGGGGCTTTGTCCATCACTTCGTTTAAGGCGGGCTCGAAAATATACCATGCATTGTAAACGATAAACCCCGCTGCAACCAATGCCGCCCAATCGTCCGCGCTTTCGTAACCATCGCCACCAATGAGCGCAATCGTGATACCAATCGCTGCTGTAAAACTCGTTATCGCATCGCTGCGGTGATGCCATGCATCGCCTTTGACCGCCGTACTGCCGATATCATTGGCGATTTTTTCGACGTAGCGAAACATAAACTCTTTGATGACAATAACCCCGATAAGGACAATTAAGGTATAAGCCGCTGGCGTTTTATGCGGCGTTTGGATAAGTCTGATACTTTCATAGGCAATAAAAATCGCAGCAGCAAAAAGGGAGTGAGCAACCACAATACCTGCTAAAGGCTCTGCGCGACCGTGTCCATAAGGGTGATCTTCATCGGGTGGTTTTGAAGCTGATTTTAGTCCAATCCAAACAATAATTGAGGTGAAAACGTCCGCAGTGGATTCGATGGCATCGGCAATTAAGGCAAAGGAATTACCGAAAAAGCCTACAACCCCTTTGACCATAGCTAAAAATATATTGGCAAAAATACCATGACGAATCGAGCGAATACCCTCATGTGCCGGATGAGTATCCTTATTGGTTTCCTTCATTCCGCAAAGGTAGACGAGTTTTTAGATACAATGTAGTGGATAAGTAATTTTGGATAATGTGCGGTTTAGTAATGCGTTGTCTATCAATGGGTTAGTGGCGTATAAAGTGCTAATAATTTAAACTTTACGACCTAACCTCCTCTAAAGAACAATATCCTACATCTTGGATTACCTTATAAATAATATTTACAAGGTAATCCAAGATGGAGGATATTTACAGCGTAATTTAGGCTTCTAAAATGCCCAATTATTCCTCCACGTGTATCACCAAAACAGGTATTTCCGCATACATTGCCAACTGTTTTGTCATACTCACATGAATAACGCGTTGCCAAAAAGAGCGATATTTAGTGACAATCGTCACCAAATCAGCACCTGCTTTTTTCGCAAAACTGTTTACGCCTTCCACAAGGGAATCTTCTTCGATCACATGCGCCGTAAAATTCACATCCGGGGCTTCTCCATTAAACACTTTGCGCATTTCTGCAACATCAACAGTATAGTGACTTCCTTCATTTTCGCCTGTTTTAACAAACAATAATTCGACATCGGTTTTTAATGTCTTCGCAATATCTGCCACAACGTTTAGATGTTTGAGCGATTTATGGTCAAAATCGCAGACATAAATCATCTCTTTCGGCTTTTTGTAGGTTGCACCCGCTGGAACAAGCAAAACGGGACAACTTGCTCTTTGCGAAACACTTGTCGCCGTCGAGCCAAACCACAAGGCACTGACATTTTTATTGCCTGTTGTTCCCATGACAATAAGGTCATAATCTTTTGATTCTGAAAACGTAATTATTGTATCAATTGGTAAGCCAAACACCGCTTGTTTTTTGATGTTCACTGTGCGTTGCACCAATACTTCATTGAGTTCAGCTTCTTCAATTTCAACGAATTTTTGCAATTCTGCATCCAATTCCTCTTCAGTCTTACCAGACGGAATAATGAGCGGATCGGCAAGCGGCGCAGCGGGCATATAGTCGTCATAGACGTAAA
>JANMJN010000806.1:0-1853 GCA_031371355.1 Saprospiraceae bacterium | reverse complement strand
CGTCAAAAACGTATTGTTCCGATGGTCAAAATCGTTGACAAAGACGGTGATGAACTCAAATCGTTTACGATTCCAGTTGGTGCTTATTTATCAGTTGAAGACGGTCAAGTTATCAATGCTGGACAACGTATCGCAAAGATTCCACGCCGCATGCAAAAACTCCTCGATATCACAGGTGGTTTACCTCGTGTAACCGAGTTGTTTGAAGCACGTAACCCGTCGAATCCAGCAGTTGTTTCTGAAATTGACGGTGTTGTCAACTTGTCAGAGAAAGCAAAACGTGGCAACCGCGAAGTAACCGTTGAAGCAAAAGACGGTCAAATCCGCAAGTATCTTGTGCCTTTGGCTAAACATATTTTGGTTCAAAATGGCGACTTTGTACGTGCCGTAACGCCGCTTTCCGATGGTGTCACAGCCCCACGCGATATTTTGGCAATCAAAGGACCATTTGCCGTTCAGCAATATTTGGTCAATGGTGTTCAAGAAGTTTATCGTTCGCAAGGTATCACCATCAACGATAAGCACATTGAGGTTATCGTCCGTCAAATGATGCGCCGTTTCGAGATTCAAGACCCAGGCGATACAACCTTCCTCGAAGGCGAACCCGTTGAACGTCATGAATTCCTCGATGCCAACGATGCTTTGTTTGATAAAAAAATCATCACAGAAGCAGGCGATTCAAACCGTATGAAAGTGGGTCAACTCGTCAGTTTGCGCCAAGCACGTGAAGAGAATTCATTCTTAAAGCGTAATGACCGCAAACAGTTGGAATTCCGCGATGCCGTTGCTGCCACTTCTACTCCTTTGTTGCTCGGTATCACCAAAGCATCATTGGGTACAGAAAGCTGGATTTCAGCAGCCTCGTTCCAAGAAACCACGAAAGTCCTTTCGACAGCCGCTATTGCTGCCAAGAAAGACTACCTCATGGGCTTGAAAGAGAATGTCATCGTCGGTAAACGTATCCCAGCAGGTACAGGCTTGAAACAATTCCAAAACGTCATTGTCACAACTAAGTCGGCTTATGAAGCCAACAAAGCACGCGGCATTTTAGATGATTTGGATATGGATTATCAAGAAGAGTTCGTCGGTGACGAAAATGAACTATAAAGACTTTTAGTCTTTCAAATATACTAAAAATGGCTTGTTCCGATTCGTCGGAATGAGCCATTTTGGTTTTTAGTACCCCTCAGTATTTTTGTTCTCTAATTTGGATTTTTTTATCAAAAAGAATACTTTTGTAAAAAATATCAACAATGAATTTAGCAGATGTAAAACAAATACTAAATATGCAATTACCTTTTTTGCGTGAAAAATACAAAGTCTCAAAAATCGGTGTTTTCGGCTCTTTCGTACGCAATGAGCAACGAATAGACAGCGATATTGATATTTTGGTAGATTTTGAAGGCAAAATAGACTTTTTCGATATGCTTGATTTAGAAGAATATTTAGCCCTTATATTAGGGCGTAAAATAGATTTAGTCACCCGAAAAACGTTGAAACCCTATATTGGGCAACGGATTTTAGCCGAAGTACAAACCTTATGAGAGACATACGTGACTTCCTAAAAGACATTCAGCATTATGCCTTGTATGCTCAACGCATAGTCAATATCAAAACTTTCGAAGATTTAGAAAATGATGAAACCAGTGCTTTGGCATTTATCCGAAGCATGGAAATCATAGGCGAAGCCTCAAAGCAAATAACAGAAGAAAATAGATTGAAATACTATCAAGTACCAGGGCGAAGATGGGCTGGATTACGCGATAAATTAACACATGCTTATTTTGAAGTTGATCTTGAAATAATCTTTAAAACGGCTAATGACCATATTCCAACGCTTCTCAGAACAGTTG
>JANMJN010000743.1:0-1566 GCA_031371355.1 Saprospiraceae bacterium | reverse complement strand
TTCTACTTTGACACTTTAAAAACAACCGCGTTCATTGCGAGCGTAACGCAGTGGAGTGAAGCAATCTTTTCTAAGAACGCAGAATTTTATTGACTATTAGCGTACTCCTAACAGATTGCTTCGTTCCTCGCAATGACAATAGAGCTAAAGTGCCAAAGTAGAAGTAGTTGGTAAATTTATTTTCCGACTAGGATTTTTTTGACTAAATTCTATCTTTAAATCTTTACATCTTTGTATAAAGATGTGTTACATTTGCCCAAAATTATTAAAAATCTAACTATGGCACTTGTAATTGGTATTGTTTCTCAAAAAGGCGGCGTGGGCAAGTCCACCCTATCGCGGTTGTTAGCTGTTGAATATGCGCGTAATGAATATGCTGTGAAAATTGCAGATATGGACTTGTCGCAAGGCACTGTTTCAGAATGGAATCGGACACGAATGAGCAGAGATGTGACACCGTTGGTGTCCGTTGAGCAATTTAACAGCCTGAGCGAGGCAATAAAACAAGATAAAAACTACGATCTCATCATTTTTGACGGTGCACCTCATGCGACACGAATGACACTGGACATTGCTTTGCGCAGTGATTTTGTCATTATGCCGACGGGTGTGACGCTCGATGATTTGCGCCCCACCATTCGTTTAGCACATGAGTTTGTGAGCAAAGGCATCCCCGCCGATAAAATAGGGATTGTCCTGTCGCGTGTAGGAGCCAGTGCGAACGAAATCAATGGCGCGAAACGCTATATTACTGAGGGGGGGTATTTTGTGTTGGGTACTCTGCCTGAAAAAACCTCGATTGGACAAGCGCACGATATTGGAAAAGCGGCAAACGAAACAGCTTTTAAAACCATCAATGAAAGTGTTGATGAACTCATTCAATCAATTGTCAATCGTATTTCTGACATACAAAACTAAATATTTAAGAATATGGCAAAAATAGCAAAGCCCGATAATAAAGGCATCCCGCCGCGTTTGGACAGCAAAGGCGCACCGCCAAGCTTGTTGCAGAGCAGTCATAATTTAACAAAGGAAGACACAACCCGAACAGTGCTTATCAATTTTAACGCAACGGCAGAGTTTCGCAAAGAACTCAAAATATACGCGACGGAATTGGGTATGACGGTAACGGATCTCATAATGGAGGCGATTGAGATGCACAAACAGTCGAGAAGATACTAAAGACATAAAGATGCCTTTATAACTGTACAAAAAATCCATCCGCGTTTTTTTGGATTTTAAGCCATTCACTATTCAAAAAGAGAGCAGTTGCCGATTCGAGCCGTTTGTTTGTTTGATACGCATTTAATAATGGAATTTTACAGAATATTTTCTGTTTCTATTTTTGCAAGAGCGGTTTTTTATGTAAAACGCCATTGTTTATATTTCCGTCTTTATATAAAGATATAAATAAGTAAAGATTTATTTATGATTATCAGAATACCCCGTTCTCGCTTTTGCAAGAGGTATTTCGTTATTTCGATGTCTTTATGTCTTTATATCTTTATAAGTCACAAAATATTGAATGAATAAAAAGATGATATCAGGTAACATCAGAGAATTCAA
>JANMJN010000708.1:0-1900 GCA_031371355.1 Saprospiraceae bacterium | reverse complement strand
ATATTTAAAAATAAATTTTTGTCAGTGGTTAATTAATAATCCTGCACCTATAACCGAACCCAATATGACTATATCTTCAAATCCAGAGAAATTTCCGAAATTGCCGCCGATACCCGTAATAGTCTGACAATCAACATTTTTTGACCATAAAAGGCAGAATAGCAGAATAATTTTTAATTTATGATTCATTGTCCAAAAGTTCAGGTGTTGGTGTTTTGTGGCAACTGGAAGCCATCAAGACAAGCCAAACAACGCCAAATAGGGCAAGCAAAAAAGCTCTGAATTGTTTTTTCATTGTTTTTATAAGATTCTGCCCTCTAAATCCCCAAAGAGAGACTTGCGAAAGCGGATTAAGAAAAAAGGTGAAATTGAAAGCGGAGTAACCCGTAGGGGCGTCGGCGATAAGGCGGTAAAAGGTAACGGGTCATAGGCTAAAAGTGTTAGAAAACGTTAAAAAAGTGTTTTGAAGATTGCTTTTGGCAAAGTTCAAGGTAAAACAAAAGCCGTTTGTGAGGAATTTCGATAATAATGTATTTTTTTTTCTCTCATGTTGATAATCACTGTGGGTAAAACGTGGATAACCTGTGTTTGAGGCATGTAATGGATATATTTCTGTTGTGGCTACTTCAGAAAATTAGTTTTAACCTTATAGGGCGATTGAATGTTCCTCTCTAAAAAGATGGGTAGAAAGACACCGCCAGAGTGCCCTTTTTGTTTGGAAATCCTCATTTATGACTTTGGTAAGATATTTGATAATTCAATAAGTTGTTAAGGAAAACTTAATCTATAAAAAATTGAAATTCATTACGTTCTAAACAAGGTAACTTTGAGTGACGATACATTGGATATTCGGCATATCTTTGCCGTTCCGACTTATAGTTGTTTTAATGATATTATAAACTTTGAATCTCTATTGATAGTGTCCCGAAATCTTGTCATCATACCGACTTACAATGAGAAAGAAAATATCGTCAAAATTATTGATGCCGTTTTTAGTCTCGACATGCCGTTTCACATCTTGGTTGTGGACGATGGCTCACCTGATGGCACTGCTCAATTAGTCAAAAATCATCAAGCGTATTATCCTGATTCTTTGCATATTCTGGAACGAAGGGGTAAATTAGGGCTTGGTACCGCTTATATTGCAGGCTTCCGTTGGGGCATCGAGCGAGGTTATGATTATATTTTGGAAATGGATGCTGACTTTAGCCACAAACCTACTGATTTACCCCGTCTTGTAAAGGCGTGTACTGAGGGGGGCGGTGATATGAGCGTTGGCAGCCGTTATGTGCGCGGCGGCGATGTCAAAAACTGGACTTGGGATAGGATTTTGTTGAGTTACGGAGCGTCTTGGTATGTGCGCCTTGTCACATGGTTGCCTGTAGCCGACCCGACGGCGGGTTTTGTCTGCTACTCACGTAAACAATTGATGTGTATATGTGGGATGGAATGAGCTGACATCACTTGCTGTATCAGCTGGTGTATAGATGAGTTTGAAGTGATTCGTGAAAAAGTCGTCGTTAGGAAATGTGAACTTATGCTGTCGGGTCTGGACGAGAAAGTGATCGGCGAAGTGGATACGTTTGTCTCAAACGCCGATACCAATGTCCTGCCGATGATTGCCATTGGCGGTTATTACGGGCAAACCCGTGATGAACTCGCCAAGGAAATTAGCCAATATATTGATTATGGTGTCCTCGGCATGAAGTTCAAAGTCGGCGGTGTAACCCCCGAAGAAGACCTTGAACGTCTCAAAGTTGCGGTTGAAGTCGGTGGCCCGAATTTCCGCCTGATGGTTGATGCCAATCAAGGTTATGACCTTCAGCAGACAATCCGTTTTGTGCGTTTGGCACAGAATGCGGGCATCGAACTGGTTTGGTTTGAAGAACCGGTGCGTTGG
>JANMJN010000650.1:0-5564 GCA_031371355.1 Saprospiraceae bacterium | reverse complement strand
CTCATCGCTCTAGCTCTATTTTTAACAGTTTCAGTCTCTGCACAAACTTTTCAATTACAAGGCACAACTTATATCGGTGCTTTGACAGCTGATGCAGCAGCAGATTGGACAAAAACGTGGACTAATTTCGACCCTAAAAATACTGTTTATGGCGATCCAACGGATACAATAACTTTAAACGGGATGATTTCAACGCTTGCTATACCTGGTGAAAAAGAAATCACTGCAACAGTAACATTGGATGCCTCAAAAGTCTATTTGCTTAAAGGTATTATTGTCGTCAGAAGCGGTGGCAAATTGGTTATACCTGCGGGTACAGTTATTCGCGCTATAGCAGATTTGAGTACAACACCTAAAAACTATGCAACAATCGTTGTTGAAAGAGGTGCTAAAATCGAAATTACAGGGACTGCTGCAAAACCTGTTGTCATTACTTCTGCCAAAGCAGCGGGTGCACGTGATAGAGGTGATTGGGGTGGTTTATTGATTGCAGGAAAAGCGCCACACAATTTGTTGAATGGTACAGACAACAATAACGTCCAAATGGAAGGTTTCAATGGCGTTACTTTCGATGCATCAATAGCAAAATTTGGTGGCACCGATGTTGCAGACAACTCTGGTATCGTCAGCTACTTACGCCTTGAGTTTGGTGGTTTGGCTTTCGAAGCCAATAAAGAAATCAACGGTTTGACGCTTGGCGGCGTTGGTTCAGGTACAACAATGAACAATATCCAAGTCTCTTACTCTGGTGACGACTCTTTCGAATGGTTCGGTGGAAATGTTAACTCTAAATACCTCATCGCTTATAAAGGTACAGACGACGACTTCGACACAGACAATGGTTATAGAGGTTTGAACCAATTCGGCATCGCTGTGCGTGACTCTGCATACTATGACTTGACTTGGAATATTTCAGGAGGTTCGACTTCAGAAGCTTTCGAAAGTGACAATGAAGCAACAGGTACTGCTAATGTTTCACCTTACACAAGTGCTGTTTTCTCTAACTTTACATTGATTGGACCCATTCCAATGGGGTCAAGTTATGCAGCCTCCAATTCAGTTACCCAAGGTGCTTTCCGTCGTGGTGCACGTATCAGAAGAAACTCTGCACTGCGCATCGTAAATTCTATTTTTATGGGTTATCGCAATTTCGCTATGGTTGATGGTGATAGCTGTGTGCGCAATACAAATGATCTTACGCTTTTGGCATTGGTTGCACCAAGCGCGGCTGTTGACGCAGCAACAAGACAATTGATGTTCTCAAACAACATAGTCGTGAATACAGCGGCTGCTTTTGCACCCGCCACTTCAACCGCAAATGGTTTATTTGAAGTGGGAGCGAGTACGACATCACAAGCAAAATTAGATGGTCTGACAGCTTGGGCAAAATTGGCTACAAATGCTAACAAAATTGACCCCGTGGCTTTCACAACGGGTACATTATTGGTCAATCCATCTGCTTATTCTACAACCCCAGATTTTCGCCCCGTGGCAGGTTCGCCTGCTTTGACAGGTGGTGGTGGCAAATTTGCAGGTACGCCTATTTCAAGCCTTATCAGTGGCGCAAAAGAAATCGCAGCGGCTGCAAAATCAGCTCCTGTTTATCCTAACCCTATTTCAAAAGGCAATTTGAATTTCGGTCATACAGTAGAAGTTTTTGGCATCTTCGATATGACGGGTAAATTAGTTGGAAACGGGTTCAATGAAGACCATTTCAATGTACAAAACTTGACATCTGGTATGTATTTCATCAAAATGGAAGGTCAAATCCAGAAGTTCATTGTTCAGTAATGATTTTATTTTTTAATTAAAATATTGCGTAAACATTATGTTTATGTTGGTTAAGCCATTCTGTTCACACAGAATGGCTTTTTTATATTTTTTACTGAGGGGGTAGCTATGAGACCGTTTTTTTAAACTCGCGGTATGAAAAAACAACTGGAATAATGACCATAATTGTCAATATAATAAACAGGACAATTACCGCCATTTTTGCAGATAAAAACAAAGCTAAAACGGCGATAACTAAACCACCGACAAACCATAGTTTTCCTGCCAATTGATGTGTTTTGCGCCAATTATCAGCGTTTTCTAATGTCCAGGGTAGTCGTAAACCGACAAAATAATTGGGTTGAACGCTGTGCATCAAGTTGCCCATCGCTGCAAAAAACAAACCCATGAGCACAAATAGAAAGCTACCCGTTTCACTGTGCAAAGTCGAATGAACGATGTAAAGTGACAAGCCAGACATGAGCATCAAGGTCAATAGAGCTATTTTGTTAAAAGTGTCTTTGGAGGCTTGTTTGGCTCTTTTTGGGTCAACTTTTTCGATGTTTGTTATCAAAAAATAAACACCTAAACCGACGACCATTAAAACCGCAATTGGTATTAAAGCACTGTTTTTTGACCCATAAGCATCCGGTTTGCCATCAATACCAAAGTGGGTTGCGACTCGTTCAGGTAACTCGTCCCAAATGAAAGCGGCATATACAAAAGGCGCACAAACGAGGAGAATGATAGATAATACTTGAACTAAATTACTGGTTTTCATCTTTTTATAAATTAAGATATTTGAGAAAATTTATTTTTTTAAATCTAATAACCACTTCATAATTTCATCTAAGACGGTCGTATTTAATGAGTAGATTACAAATTGACCGTCTTTGGCAGATGATACCAAATGGGCTTGTCGCAGCAAATCCAAATGATGTGAAATCGTCGGTTTACCGACATCAAAACGGTCTGAAATATCACCCGCCGTCATATCGCGTTCTTTTAGGATTTCTAAAATTTCACGCCTGATTGGATCATTTAAAGCTTTGAAAACGATGTTCATTTTTTATATAATTTAATATTTCGACAAATATCGAAACGATTAACATGAAAAGCAATAGGGTAGGATTGAAAAGACGACGAAAGCGTAAAGTATTTCGACAAACATCGAAATAAAAGTCTTGAGCTACAAATTTCTTCACATTAACTTAAAACTCCTTTTACAATGTCTTAATACTGAGGGGGTACTTTTGCAACATCTTAGAAGTAAGTAGTAAATCTTTTTCATACATTCTTGTTTTTTGGGTTCTCTACCTTCATCAGAGCCGCTTGGGTCGGGAAACCATCGTTTAAGCGGTTTTTACAAAAATATTTAAACTCGCCACATACTTATTCAGTCTCTGCTTTTCAAGAGTTGCTCGTTTCCTATCGTTGGAACGGGCATTTTTTTTTATTCACCATTAAAATATTTGCCATTCCTTAATGATTTGATAATTTTCGCTTAACGCTGAATTAAGACCATAAGAAGACCTTTGAAAGAAATTTAAAAGGCATTCAACCGAATTCACATGAAACGAAAATTAGATATAGCTGTCATCTCCGACGTTCACCTCGGCACACGAGGCTGCCATGCGAAGGAGCTTTTGAACTACCTCAAAAGTATCAAACCAGAATCGCTTGTTTTGAATGGCGACATCATAGACATGTGGCAATTCAAAAAATCATATTTCCCGAAAGAGCATACCAAAGTCCTCAACCGTATCCTTAAAATGTCGTTGTCTGGTACAAAAGTCTATTATATCACAGGTAATCACGACGATACGCTTCGCAAATTCAGCGATTTGAGTATGGGCGATATTCATCTTAGCGATAACCTTGTCTTACAAATAGGTGGCAAAAGGCATTGGTTTTTTCATGGCGATGTATTCGATACGTCGGTTATCCGCTTTCGGTGGCTGGCAAAACTCGGTGGCAAAAGTTATGATTTATTGGTCAGACTTAATAAAACGGTCAATTTCCTGCTGCGTTTGTTGGGCAAAGAGAATGTTGCATTTTCAAAAATAATCAAAATGCGGGTCAAAGAAGCCGTCAAGTTCATCAATGATTTTGAACGTCAAGCCATTGAAGCAGGTAGGAGTAAGGGTTTCGATGTCGTTGTATGTGGTCATGTTCATACCCCGCAGCAACGTAGTGAGGGGTCTGTTTTATACCTCAATTCAGGTGATTGGGTCGAAAATTTGACTGCTTTAGAACATGCTTTTGGTGAATGGACGGTATATCACTACAACGAATTGGACTATGAATTAGCGAATCCACGGCTCGATATTAAGCTGTCGGATACCGATTTAGAAGAGGATTTTCGGATACAAAACCCACAAGCGGCTTTTATTTCACAATTTCTCAAAACGGAAAACAATCCTATTTTAGGGTTAGAGAATCAACACATTTTTAAGACACAATGAATATATTGCGCATAACAAAAGAACCACTTCCTCGTATATCGAAATCGGCGATAAGCAAAGTCAATCAAATGATTTTTCAAGGGGTGCATGGCAACAATTTGATTTATAATACCTGTTGGGAAGACCCCCATTGCGACCGTCAACTCCTCGAACTTGATGCGTCGAGCAAGGTGGTGATGATAACTTCTGCGGGCTGCAATGCGCTTGATTATGCGCTTGATAAACCTGCAGAAATTAATTGTGTGGATATGAATCCTCGCCAAAATGCCCTTTTGAACTTGAAAAAAGCGGTTTTTGAAAAAGGCAGTTCTGACGACTTGTTTAAAATGTTTGGCGAAGGCGTTCATCAGCAAGCGCATGATTTTTATAAAACATCTTTGCGCCCGACGTTGCCCGATTATGCACAAGAATATTGGGATAAAAACATCGCGTTTTTTATCGGAAAAGGCGTGCGCAAGTCTTTTTATTGGCACAGCACATCAGGCTTGTTTGCCTGGACATTCTCTCGTTTTTTGAAATTTCAAAAGAAAAGCCATAAGCTCGCTACACGTCTTTTTCAAGCTCAAAATATGGACGAACAGCGTGAAATTTACAGCGAATTGGAGCATAAACTCTTCAATAATTTTGTGAAATGGGCGATGAGTCAACAGATTACGATGACCATGTTGGGTGTTCCCGACAGCCAAAAACAACTTTTGAAGCCCGATACTGAGGGGGTCGGTTTTGTCGAAAAATCTATGCGTCAAGTGTTTACGCAATTACCGATTGCAGACAATTACTTTTGGCAACTCTATTTTCATGGCAAATACACGCCGAATTGTACGCCTAACTATTTGAAATCCACCAATTTCGACATTTTAAAAAAGCAAATGCCGACAATCAAAACGCATAATTCGACGGTTACCCATTTTCTAAAACAACATCCATCCGCCTATTCCCATTATGTTTTACTCGATCATCAAGACTGGTTGGCAGCCCATAATCGTCCTGCGCTTGAAGAAGAGTGGCATACTATTTTAGAAAACAGTCGGGTAGGTACAAAGATTTTGTTGCGTTCAGCCGCTTATGAGGTTGATTTTTTTCCAGATTTTGTTCGCGATCGTGTTGTTTTTGAAAAAGAAAAGACCGCTGAATGGCATCAAAAGGATAGGGTAGGGACGTATGGTAGCGTGTATTTGGGTATTGTTAGAAATTAAATAGTTTAAACGTACACATTTAGGAATTTTTTAAAATTTCCTAAACATTGTAAATCAATAAATTGCGAAACAAGCGCATCACAAATATCAAACATCAACATTGAATTTATGGACACAATACAACAACTGATAC
>JANMJN010000606.1:0-8515 GCA_031371355.1 Saprospiraceae bacterium | reverse complement strand
TTTACTCTATCATTGAACACTATCCGTCTTTATAACCTCCACATTCTTTTTATCATTCAAACTTTTCCACAACTCTTCTATTGAATTAAACTCCTGCTGGAAACGAATACCGACAGCAGGTTTGTCACGCCGCCCTTGAATGTCTTGGTCACGCACATACGAGACACGCAATTTCAAACGTCTGTCTTTACTCAAATCATAATCCAAATAGAAGTCACTGCCGACAAAAACATTGCTATTGTTAGCAGATATGGCTTGCACGTATTCGCCTTGGTCAACACCTACCCCACCACTAATCGTAATGCGGTCGTTGACAGTATAGCTACCCCTCAGTCTGAACTGCTGTCCTGTACCAATCGCAAGCGGATTGGCGGCATCAACGAGGTCATATTGATAATAATTGTACCCAACTTGTATATCCAAACCTGTGATGTATTCTTTGACCAATCTGTTAAGCATATTTGACAAAACATTCGATGCTGTTTCAGTCAACGTATTGATGCCACCAGAACGGATTTGCGACACACCAAACTCTGACGGCAAAAATGAGCCAACAACGATGAGACCGAATACCTGTTTGTTGAGTTCGTTTGCGTCTTGTTGCAACAACCTCAGCTTTGTTTCGGCATACGATTTCAACTGTCCTTGCAGTTGAGGAAAGTTGAGATTAAAATTAATATCAGGTTTTTGCAAATCGCCGGTTAGTTTCAAGGTGAGATCTACTCTTGTCGGTTTACGGCTCGCTGCTTCTGTTCCATCACGTGTATTGACGTATTCTGAAATAAAATTATAAGGTGAAGTTGTCAAATACTTATATTCAGCATCAATATCTAGCGTCGCATCGAATGGTGTGCCATTCCAACGAATCGTACCACCGCGTTTAATAGCAAAGTTTTTATTAACTAAACGGAGCAAAGTGAATAAATAATCACCGCGTTCTATGCGATATTCACCATTCATACTCAAGCTGCCAGAGCGGT
Organism: Saprospiraceae bacterium; assembly: GCA_031371355.1. Taxonomy (GTDB): domain Bacteria; phylum Bacteroidota; class Bacteroidia; order Chitinophagales; family Saprospiraceae; genus JAAFJT01. Next base: position 7,535 of record JANMJN010000606.1, on the reverse strand, counting down.
CGATCGTCATTCTAAAGTTGCCAGTGCCACGCGCTTTAATATTGTCGCCAGCAACTTCGTCAAAAACCAAAGTTGCCTCTGCGTCAGGTGTCAATTCAAGTTCCATATCAAGGCTGACACCGCGTAGGTCTCTAACTTTTGGCTTAGCGTCACTGCTGTCCTTTGCTTCGCTATTTAGATTTGTGAAGGTGACAAAACGGGTATCCGATGCCGTTTGAGAATTTTTAAACGGGAAAGTAATGTTTGTATTAACATCCTTACCTTTTTCGTCGCGCCCTTTACTGGCTTTAGCTTTTATACGAATATCGGTTTGTTTAAAATCGCCTGAAAAAGTAATATCACCTTCACCAATGCCCACGCCATAGTAAAGTGGATTATCAGCAGCAGTCGTATTTAGAAATAAAAAGTTTTTGCTATATGCATTCAATCTTAATCCAAAATTTTGAAAACGGTCGTGTGTCAAACCGCCTTGAATCGTCGCAACGTTACCAAATTTATCATAAATTTTGGCACCCGATGCATCGAACATTGTATTCGAAATTTTAACTGTCTCGTCCTTGACGATAATGGGGATTTGCAGATAATCCACCGTCACTTCTGCATCACGCAAGCGCAGACTCCCCACAGTATTAATGGCTTTCAAAGGACCTTCTACATGTACTAAACCATCAACACGCCCTTTGAAACCCGATGCGCCCTCCTCAATCAATAATTTTAAGGTTTTGAAAGGGAAACTCGTCAAACCGATATTAACATCTATAGAATTTGCCAAATGTTTGCCCGATACTGAGGGGTAGAAATTGCCATCAATCAAGACTTTTGAGGAGTCGTTGATAAGCGAAACATTGGCATGAATCGGTTCTTTCAAAGACGTTCCTAAGGCTTCAATACGCAAAACACCTCTGTTCTCACCTGAAACCACAAACGAATCGAGCATAGCCGTAGCACCAAAGTTTTCTAATTTGAAAATATCTTCTACGGCTGCATAAATCTTGTATTTGCCGCTAAAAACAAACCGTTCGTCGTCTATTTGTTTATTCAAAAAACTAATATCAAAATTATCTAAAAACGCACTCATGCCTCTATTACCAGCTGAGCGAATTGTAACGGTTCGGTTGTCATTACGCATATCAAAACTGCCTATTTCAAGCCTATTCTTGCCAACCAATATGAAATTATCCTTGTCAATCTCCCAAAAATCGCCAAAAATCTTCAACCGTGAAAGGGCTGTTGACATAAAAGACAGCTTATATGCTGAGTCTTGCGGCATCAATAGCGCATTCAACTCAACCGTATCCAAGCCCAAAGCAGTTGACAGATTGTAAGAAGTCAAACCGAACTGAACAGTATCTGCAGTGACCATATTCTGAAAAGTCAATTGGCGAAAATCCTGTCCGCCTGCTAATTTAATAGCTGTTGTATTCAAATCCCATCTAATATCAGTGCCTTTTGATTGACCAACTGAACCAAATTCAACGATTTTTATATCGCCATAACGATGGGTTTCGGGCGTGACAATACTCCAATAATATTCATCTTGGGTATCATCAAAAGAGCCTTCGATTTTTATGTTTCGGAGTGTATCTAATTTTTTATCAAACAGTTTTGTCAAGTTTTTTGTATTATTGACAAAAATATCAAATTCAAAGTTTTGCTTAGGTCGGTCAACAATTTGCCCGTTTTTAATAAAAAGCGTGTTTTGAGGCATGAGCCCTAAATCAGTAGCAAGCCGTGGATGAAATTTGGCAAATTGATATTTAAAAGCATCAGGTATTTGTTCAAGCGAAAAAATACCATTAATATCGGCAGTCAATAATTCAGAATTAATAGAGAATTTTTTGGTACCGTCTTTCAACCCATTTATGAAGTTGGGAATTGATTTTACAACCAGCGTATCAATTTTATAATTCTCCGTTTTATCCTTGATAATCAATAGGTTATGCGCATCAATCGTGCCTGCAATATTGGTCAACTTATCGCCCATTAAATCCAGATTAACACGACCACTCAATGCAAAATCCTCTTTCATCAAATTAAGCTTTTGGAAATCTAATCGACGAATATCGGATTTGAATTTATAAATTGGCAAGTCAGAAGAAAAATCTACAGAGCCATCAAACACGAAATCTACATTGGGGTCTTTGCTTTCGAACTTGCCACTAAACTGTTTACGGCTCATTTGACCAGCCAAGTTAAGGTTGCGATAATCATAGTTTTTATATTGAAAATTGTCAACAATAGCGACCAGGTCAAGTGACATTTTGTCTTTTGAAAATCCCGCCCCCCTCAGTATTTCGGTCTTTAAAGTAATTTTCCCTAAGTCCGAAACGCCCGTAAAAATACCAATGTTGAATCTATCAAGGGCTAATGAACCACTATAAAAAGCACGAGCTGTATCACTCGCAGGTTTCAGTTTCATGTCCATAACCGCCGCCCCAATAGCCGATTCGAGCCGCCCTTTTGCCGTAAAATCATTGAAAAAGCCGACAAATTCTCCTGTGAAGTTTAAACCACCCAATTTATCAAAATCAGCACCCGGTTTGAAATCAGGTATCAATTGTTTAAGAGTTAACATATTTGTGCGTAATTCTTTGAGATTGAGATTGATAAACGTCTCGTTTTTATTCGTCAAATCGCGGCTCTCAAAACTACCTTCGGCAACAAAGCCAGTACCTAAACTTATGCTAAAAGGTCTGACTTTCAATGAGTTAACTTTACCAAATACATTCGCTTCGATACTGGAATTAGCATAACGATTTTTTCTAAAAAAAGGATTTTCTTTCAAGTCAGGCGTGAAATAAAGTATATCATTTATCATGACTTTTGACGTATGAATCCGTGCATCCATCGTCACCTCATTGTTGAAACTTTCAAAAGCCGAGTAACCCGTGGGATAAATCATACGAAACGTATCACCAACCACCGTGTTAGGTGTTTCGATTTGCAAACCATACAAGGCAGTTTCAGTAGGCGTGATTTTAGCATCGCCAACAGTCAATTTATTGAGTACAAAACCACTTTTTTCTTTCAAACTGATGCCGTCAACGACTCCGGTCCATTCATCTTTTGTAAACATAAAATTATGAATCGCTATATTTATATCACTGACAACCAAATGATTGAAGTCAATAGTCGAATCTCGTTTCAGTTCCTTTGCCTTGTCCCAATTATCTAATTTTAAAAGCCCCCCCTCAGTAGAAATTGAACCAACAAGGAACTGAAAGGCTTTTTTCTCTAAGTCATCGCTACTGCTTGATATGTTAGAAACAGGTAATGAATCAAGCACATTTTCTTTCAAATTGACTGATTTCGGACGCGGCGGCAAAGGGTTGCCAATCGTTTCTGTGATATGAACGTAGGGTTGATAGATATTTACCCGCGTCAAATCCATGATTTTATTAGGCAAATTGATGATATTGGTATGAATATCTGCCGCTTTTAACTTTATATCGAGCAACTGACCACGCACTTTGTCATCCTTCATGATATCAATATCGCGGAGGTGAATTTGACCAAAACGGATATCTAAAACCTTCTTTGCAAATTTGGTTTTCTTTTTATTTGGAGGGTCGAAATAATCAATAATAAAATGAAAATTATCATCATATTGTCCAACATCACGATGCAATCGTACTTTCACATTTTCCAATTTCACGACATCAAGTTGCGTTATTTGCCAAGCTAAATTGAGATAATTCAGATCAATTCGTAGGCGTTCAACGCTCACCAGGGTATCGTTAAATGCATTTTGATTGCCGATATAAATATTCCCAATACTGATTTCGTCAAAAAAATCGAGTCGAAAGTCACCGATTTCGACTCTTGTTTGGAGTTCTTTTGACAGAAAGGCGGTTGTTTTTTGAATCGTCCAATGTTGAACCGACGGCACTTGAATGAGCGCAGCAAACAGTAAAAACAGAATGACTAAAACACCTAATGTACGCCCCACAAACCGAGATATACGACGAACAAAAACCCATTTGCGCTTCTCATGGAAGCCTGGTTTGTGTTCTGGAGGTGTAAATTCTGTATTTTTGTGTGTTTCTGACATTTTTTGAACGGCTATACTGAGGGGGTACTTAACCTCATGTTATTATCAATCTTTCACCTATAAACCTTTGATTTTAAATAAGTTAGATAAATCCTAATGCTTAAAATCCAAAAAAGTAATTTTATTTTTTTAAAGTGTAAAGTTACAGTTTTTACCCCTGTCATATCAAAGGTTAACATTTTTTTAAAACAAATTTCTTGTTTTAGCATTACACATTATATTGTAAACATAATTTTTTTTTAATTTCTAATTTTAGATTAACAATGCAACTTTATGAAAATCAACCATTTACAAAAAGAGTTTTAGTCATAGGTCGGCAAGAATTACAATTAGCCAGTGTCCTAAACTTTCTCTACGAATCCAATTTTGATTCGATTGGCGTCCTTCAAAACGATGAAGCACTGCGTTTTTTTGACGAACACGACCCTCATATTATCATTATTAATAGTACCGTTGACGACGAATCAAAGCAGTTCTTAAAACAATATTTTCAGAAAATCAAACCAAATTTAACCGTTTTAGAACTGTCTGGCGGCGTTTCTGCACTAAAATCACTCTTGGAAGAAGCAAATATTATTTGAACATAATGACTTAATAAATATCTTATTTCGATATGAACCAAACTCAAATGTAATATTATCCGAAACGTATAAAATGAAGACTAAGTAACAAAAACTGGATTATATTCGACAAAAAGAAAGTAAATCCTTTCAACAATCGCAACTTTCTATATATTAAACACTCTTTTTTCGTTAGAGACCGAGGCAGAGAACTTCAAAAGTTTCCAAAACCTAACATTTCAACCATCTTACATTATTGAAAAAAACAGTATAAAAAAATATGAAAGGAATAATAATCACTCTCTTTTTTATCTACACAAGTAATAATATTTTTGCAAAAAATATTGATTATCAACGTTTTGAAAAGGATTCTATCCCCTGCATATTGACATTCGAACAATTAAAACCGTTTTTGACAACTAACAGTGATACCGTTTTCATCATCAATTTTTGGGCTACATGGTGTGCGCCTTGCGTCGCAGAATTGCCTTACTTTGAAACACTAACCACTGATTTAAAAGGCAAAAAAGCAAAAGTGATATTAGTTAGTTTGGATTTTAAATCTCAAATACAAACCAAACTATTACCTTTTTTGAAAAAAAACCGGTTAAAATCGGAAGTTCTCGTTTTGGTTGAAAGCAATCCCAATGCTTGGATTCCAAAAGTCGCTGAAGAATGGTCGGGGTCAATACCTGCAACTTTGATTTTTGATAAAAACAAGCGCCAATTTTATGAACAAAATTTCGAAAAATATAAAGATTTAAAAGAAATAATTGCACCTTTTATTCTTATAAATAATTGATTAACAATATTTTGTAAATTTATTAAATTTTAACTGTCATGAATAAATTTTTCAAATTTTCTTTCCTTGCTGCATTTGTTGCACTTTCTTTTACCCCACCAAATATAGGGGGATACCAAATCGGCGACACTGCCGAAGACTTTAAATTGAAAAACGTTAATGGTAAAATGGTCACTCTGAACGACTATAAAAACGTAAACGGCTATATCGTCATTTTCACCTGCAATGGCTGCCCCTACGCTCAGGCTTATGAGCAACGGATTATCAATTTACATAATAAATATGCTCCGCAAGGTTATCCAGTCATCGCCATCAATCCCAACGACCCAAATCTAGCATCGGCGGATAGTTACGACAATATGCAGGCTCGCTCAAAGGGTAAAAACTATCCTTTTGTGTATCTTTTTGATGAAAAACAAGAAGTTTTCCCGAAATTTGGGGCAACTCGCACGCCACATGTCTTTCTTTTAGACAAAAATAAGGTCGTCAAATACATCGGTGGCATTGATGACAATGCTGATGATGTTTCAGCAGTCAAAATAAAATATGTTGAGAATGCCATTGAAGCACTCAAAGCGGGTAAAAATCCAGAACCGAGTTTAACAAAGGCTGTTGGTTGTTCTATAAAAAAGAAACGTGTATAAATCATTGAACAATAAAGATTTATAAAAAAAAATGCCACTTAAATGACCAGTGGCATTTTTTAATATGCATACATCCCCTCAGTATAAATCTTGTTTTTTCATAAAAAAACAAACTAAAAGCTATTTTTGCCGTAATAAACGTGAAACGATACGTATGAAAATAATTTTTGTCTCATCTTGGTATTCGGAAGGTATGGGCTATCTCGAAAATTGCCTTCCAAAAGCATTGGCTAAATTGGGACATGAGGTGCATCTCATTACTTCGACGGCGCAAGTTTATTACAATCAGCCCTATTGGCGCGATGCATACGGTTCGTATCTCGGTGAACCCATTGTTGAAGAAAAAACATATTTTTCAAACGGTGTTACAATATATCGCTTACCGTTCAAAACCATTCGCAAACGCATTCATATCATAGGTCTGACGACTTTGATTAGAAAAATTCAGCCTGAAGTCGTTCACACCTTTAGTCATGCAGATTGGGATACACTGCGCATCGTTTTGACTAAATGGTCAATGTCCAAACCTTTTAAACTTTTCACCTCAAATCATACGTCTTATTTAGCGCTTTTTCCGACACCGCAAGCACATATAGACTTTAATTGGAAAAAACGATTGATCTTTTTTTTGACTTTTACACTATCAGGTCATTTCATCTCACTTTTCACCAAAAAATGTTTTTGCGTCACAACCGATGCCGCGGATGTAGCTAAAAAGTATTTTGGCGTGCCAAAAGCTCAGCTCAAAGTGACAACATTGGGCGTTGATACCGATATCTTCGCACCCAACCAAGCCAATAGAGCACGTGTAAGAAAGCAATTAGGTGTTGAAGAAGATGAGGTCTTATGCATCTACACAGGAAAGTTTCTCAAATTGCGCCGAACAGATTTATTAGCTGATGCCGTTAAAAACCTTCGTGATAAAGGTTTGAAAATCAAAGCTTTATTTATTGGAGAGGGCGAAGATGGTCATTTGTTACAAAATACTGAGGGGGCTATTGTTTTACCGATGCAACCACATTTGACTTTGCCACAATACTATCAAGCAGCTGATATTGCAGTCTGGCCCTTTGGTGAGTCATCCAGTCAATTAGACGCTGTGGCTACTGGTTTATGTCTTGTCATGGCAGATGCTTCTACGGCTTACGATCTCGTAGATGCTACAACTTCGGATAATGGTATAAGCGCATACCGCCCAAAAATCGTGAGCCGCTTTTGTGAAACCTATCAACTAAATAGTTTAACTAAAAAGTTAAATGAGTTAATTGAGCCCTCAGTAAGAGAAGTATTGAGTCGTCAAGGAAGAAATGAAATTATTGAAAAATTTAGTTGGGATACAATTGCTAAAAATCGTTTAGATGATTATAAAAACTAAAATACTGTGTATCAATATTTTGTAAATTTATACTATCGCTATATTAAAGGCTGGGGCTTTTTTGGTGATTACAAAACTTGGCAATCAGCAGAAGCCGATTGTG